>NZ_JBSFBM010000338.1:0-7291 GCF_053592955.1 Micromonospora sp. NPDC002411
GTTCGGGAACGGCAGCAGGCAGGCGGTCGGGTCGATCGGGTCGCAGGACGGACGGCCGGAAGTCGTTGGCGGTGCCGCGGGGGCCGCCGTGCCGAGCAGGACGGCGCCCGCGGTCACCAGCACGGACACGGCGAGACGGAGCCCTCTGGAAGTGGTCACACGCATCTCCTTCGACGCAGGACGGCGAATCGATGAAGGGCCGACGGTGGTGTTCTTCCTACGCTTGTGAAAGAAGCTCAGCAAGCGTCGACCCGTCGGCCCCGCGTCGAAGGAGTACGCAGCCCCCGCTCAGGCGGTGATCACCGGCCAGGCGTACGCGAGCAGGGCGCAGGCGGCACCGAGGAGCGCGAGCGAGATGCCCCGGGTGGGCAGTGGCAGGGCCGCGAGCACGATCAGGATGACGGCGACGATGTAGAGAAATGCCTGGGCGGACATATTGGTCTCCTCGATCAAGGGGTGACTGGCGAGTGAATCTCCCGCCGAGATGCCCCCGGCCGTGATCGCGGAAACGTCCCGCCCGATCACGAATACGTCCACAGTGTGGCGTTCGACGCGTGACCTGCGCCTACGCGAGGAGCAGCGCTTCGGCTCCCACCGGTCGAAACCCGGCCGCCTGGAAGGCGCGTACGCTGCGCGCGTTGCCGACGGCCTGCTGGGACCAGACCGGTCGACCGTCCGGCACCAGATGTCGGGCGGCCGTCGCCAGCGCTCTCCCCAGGCCCCGGTGGCGGTGCTCGTCGTCGACCTCGATCGCCACCTCCCAGCGACCGGCCACCCCTCGGCCGAGGACGATCACCCCGCCCTCGGCGGCCCAGACGCGCACATCGTCACGACGCCGGCGGGCCCTGACCTCGCGCGGATGACCGGCCTCGGTCAGCTCGGTCAGCTCCAGTGGCGGAGCCCCGGCGAGGCAACTCGCCACGGTCAACAGGTCGATCGTGTCCGTGGACCGCCGGGTGCGGTCGAGCAGAGCACCCAGGAATCGCGGATTCATCGTGGCCGCCAAGGGGTCGCAGTCGACAGCGGCCAACGTACGTCGTACCCATTGGGGGTCCTCGTCGGTGAACACCACCGAGTGGCCGGTGAAGGCGATGACCCCGGCGTCGCGGTGGCTCGGCTGCGCGACCACAGTGGTCCCGCCGTCCGGTGGCGGGAAGTCCCCGTGCGTCGCCGCCTCCAGGATGTCGGCCAACGTGCGCTCCATGGTCGTATCCTCCTCCGTTCCGGGCCGCGCTGTTTGCCGTGGGGGTGCCGTCTACGGCGGAGGTCTGCGGTACCGGATCCGGGGCCGGCCGTCGGCGGCGATGTCCACGTCCGCGCGCACCTGGTAGACCTGCTCGATCCGGCTTGCGGTGAGGACCTCGACGGGCGTACCCGCCGCGACCACCCGGCCGCTGCACAGAAGCACCAACCGGTCGCAGTACTGGGCGGCCAGATTGAGATCGTGCAGGGTCACCACGACGGTGCTGGTCGACTCGGCGAGGAACCGCAGCAGCTCCAGCTGATGCCGGATGTCCAGATGGTTGGTCGGCTCGTCGAGCAGCAGCAGATCCGGTTCCTGCACCAGGGCACGGGCCAGGTCGACCCGCTGCCGCTCGCCGCCGGACAGGCTGGACCAGCGCCGCTGCTCGAAGCCGGCCAGACCGGCCTCGGCGAGAGCACGCCGTGCCAGGTCCAGATCCGCGGCGCCGACCCCGGCAATACGTGGCCGGTACGGGATCCGGCCCAGCAGAACCACCTCCAGTGCGGACATCTCCACGTCGGTGGCGACCTGTTGGGTGACCACAGCGATCCGTCGAGCAAGGGCACGTCGGGGTATCGCCCTCAACGCAACGTCGTCGAGCAGCACCCTCCCGGACTCCGGTCGGGTCAGCCCGGCCAGTAGCCGCAACAGGCTCGATTTGCCGGAGCCGTTCGGCCCGAGCAGCCCGACCGTGACGCCCGGTTCGGCGGTGAGCGCCACCCCGGCCAGGATCCGTGCGCCGGCCACGCCCCACCCCACCCCGTCCGCGTGCAGCCGCGCCGGCAAGGCTCCAGCCGGGTACGGGGCACGGTCTGGCCGGTCCTCTCCGGCACCGCCGGCCGTCCGACCATCGCTTTCCACGCTTCGGCCGGAAGGGTCTCGCCCGATCATGGTGTGCCCGTCCGACGTCGCATGACCAGCGCGAACACCGGCACCCCGAGCAGCGCGGTGAGCACGCCCACCGGCAGTTCCTGTGGCGAGAAGACGGTCCTCGCCACAGTGTCCGCCCAGATCAGGAAGATCGCGCCGATCACCGCGCAGGTGGGCAGCAACGTGCGATGCCGGCTGCCGAACAGGAACCGGACGGCGTGCGGCACGGTCAGCCCGACGAAACCGATGGCACCGCTCGCCGCGACCAACGCGGCCGCCATCAGGGCGGTGACGCTGAACAGCAGCAGCCGGGTACGCCCGGGAGAGAAGCCGAGCGAACGAGCGGTGTCGGTGCCGAACGCGAACGCGTCCAGCGCTGTCGCACCGGCCCAGCAGACCAGCAGGCCGACGCCGACAACCACGGCGCTCAGCGCCACCGCCTGCCAGGACGCCGCCGTCAGCGAACCGAGCAGCCAGAACGTCACGCTACGGGTGTCCTGCGTGTGCGCGTCGGAGATCACGATCAAGCTGGTCACCGCGCTGAAGAGCTGGGAGACGGCCACCCCGGCGAGAACGATCCGGGTTGGCTCGCCGGCCCGCCGACCGGCCAGCAGCAGCACCGCGCCGAACGCGGCCATACTGCCGACGAACGCACCGGTGGTCAGATCGACCGGGCCGGCGCCGATCCGGATGCCGAGGACCAGCACCGCCACCGCGCCGGTGGAGGCGCCGGACGACACACCGAGCAGGAAAGGGTCGGCCAGCGGATTACGCGTGAGCGCCTGTAGCACCGCGCCGCACACCGCCAGACCGGCGCCGACCAATGCGGCCAGCAGCACCCGGGGCAGCCGGAGATCCCACACGATGCTGTCCGGCAACGGCGGTAAGGGCTGGACCGGCAGGCCCACGTGACTGGCCACCGCACGCAGGACGCTGTCGACCGGCAGATCGGCCGAACCCACGCTGACCGCCGCCGCGATGGTGACCAGCAGCAGGAGGAAGGCCAGCGGCAGAACGTACCGGCCGAGTTTCGGCACGCCGACGGGGGATGACGATTCTCGTCGCCCCGGTGCCGGCGGGTTGCTCACCGAGGCGACGGATCGTGCGGCTCGCAGCTTCATCGGCGGGCGAACACCACATAGTCGTCGAGGTACTGCCAGACCGTGCCGGCCTCGGCGAAGCCTGCCGCACGAAGGGCCGCCAGGTGGAATTCCAGTGAGGCTGGGGCCGGCGGCGGCCGGTCGGCGAACCGCCGGTCGCGCTCGGCGGTCAGCCCGGCCAGTTCCGGGTGTCTGGCCGCCTCGGCGTACCACGCGGAGTAGGTGAGCGCTCCGGCGGCGAAGGTCTCCTGCTGCACCTGCGCGTCATGCCGACCGGCGATGCCGCGCAGGGTGGGCGCCGATTCGTCGTAGCGGAGGTGGTCGGCGTTGAGCAGCACGCCGCCGGCGGGCAGTAGCCGCGCCACTGTGGTGTAGACCCGCAGCAGTTGCTCCGGCGCGAGCCAGTGCAGTGCCGTCGAGGTGAGCACGGCGTCGACTCGCCGTCCGGTCAACGCCTCCTCCCAGCCGTCGACCACCAGGTCGACGTCGTGGACCTCGGCTCGCGCGGTGTACCGGTCCAGGGCACGCCGCGCCACCTGCAGCAGGATCGGGTCGTAGTCGACCGCGACGGAGGTGGCCCATGGAAACTCGGCCAGCATCCGGTCGCTGATCGCACCGGGACCACAGGCCAGATCCAGGATGGTGAGATCCTCCGGGCAGTGCAGCCGCACCACGTCGGCCATGGCATCGAACCGCAGGTCGCGGTGGGCCACATAGGCAGACTGCTGCTCGTTCCAGAGGTCGAGAAGACGCCGGGCGGCCGACTGGTCCAGCGCAACGACGTCGGTACCGGTCGGCGGGGTCATCGGGCGGTCCCGTGCAGACTGGCGCCGACCAGCTGCGCCGCCTGGACGCTGCGGATCGACGGATCCATCGACGAGCCCGGCACGGTGACGAAACGTCCGGCGACCACCGCGTCCAGTTTCGAGGTCACCGGGTTGCGGCGCAGGAAGTCGATCTTCGATTGGGCGCTGTCGCCGTCGCCGCCCCTGGTCAGGTCCGCCAGCACGATCACGTCCGGATTTCGTTTGGCGATCTCCTCCCAGTTGCCGGCGGGCCACTTCTGGCTGGCATCGGTGAACGCGTTGCGGACACCCAGCAGCGAACTGATCGCGTCCGGAACTCCGCCGTGCCCGGCCACGTACGGGGTGCTCGTACCGGAGTAGTACCAGAGCAGTGACGGGCCGGCGCCCGGTGCGGCAGTCGGCGCCGCACCTCGGGCCTCGGCCAAACGACTCTGCTGGTCGTGGATCACCTTCTCGGCCCGCTCCGGCACTCCGAAGACGCTGGCGATGTCGCGGATCTCCTCGAAGATCCCGTCGAAAGTGACAGTCCGGGTCGCGTCCGTCGGCTTCTCGCACGCGAACTCGGAGAGGTACGCCGGCACACCGAGGGTGGCTAGGTCGGCCCTTGGGCCTGCGGCGTCCGGGGCGTACGCGGAGGTGTAGGTCGAGTAGACGAAGTCCGGGTTCGCCGCGCGGACCGCCTCTCGCGAGGGGTAGAGCTTGGCCAGCACCGGCACCTTCTCGTACGCCTGGCGCAGGTCGGGAAGCACCGGGTCGGTCTGGTAGCTGGTGCCGATCATCCGGTCGGCGAGACCGAGGCTGAGCATGATCTCGGTGGCGTTCTGTTCCAGTGCGATCGCTCGCTGGGGCGGCGCGGTGACGCTGACGGGTAGTCCGCAGTTGGTCAGGTGGATCGGGGCGGCCAGGTGGCCCTGCGCGGCAGGTGTGGCGGCTCCACCGGCGGCGCATCCCGCGGTGGCCAGCGCCAGACACAGGCTCGCCTTAACGAAAACGGTTTTCATGGGCGGGAACATATCAACGGCGTCCCGGCGGCGCACAGGCGGGTGCGGGTGGTGAACGCCGCCCCGCCGCGAGGGAAGAATGTTCCGCGTCCGTGTCGATTCGCGGGCCGCTCGTTCGACAGGTGCGTGCGAGGGTCGTGAGGCGACCCTGCCGGACGAGGAGAACGCGATGTCGAAGTACATGTTGATCATGCGGGGCACCGACGAGACGAACGCTGCCCTGATGGCGTCGATCGACGAGGCGATGGCCGCGACCGGCCGGTTCATCGAGGAGATGATGAAGGCCGGTGTCCTCCTCGCCGCCGAAGGGCTGGACGATCCGGGCCGGGGGGTCGTGGTCGACTTCAGCGGCGAGCCGCCGGTCGTCACGGACGGACCGTACGGCGAGACCCGGGAGCTGTTCGGGGGTTACTTCCTCCTCGACGTCGCCACGAAGGAGGAGGCGGTCGACTGGGCCAGGCGGGTCCCGGCGGTCCGCGGCTCCAAGATCGAGGTCCGGCGGGTGGCCGAGGCCGACGAGGTCCCGCAGAGCGGCGAGAGCAACGGCAGGATCTGATGGGTACGGGCGACGTCGAGGCCGTCTGGCGCATCGAGTCGGCACGGATCGTCGCCACGCTGACCCGGTTCACAGGCGATTTCGGGCTGGCCGAGGACTCCGCCCAGGAGGCGGTGGCCGAGGCGCTGGTGTCCTGGCCGCACGCCTCCCCGACGAATCCGGCCGGGTGGCTGATGGCGACTGCCCGACGGCGGGCGATCGACGCGATCCGCCGCCGGGCCGCCCTCCAGGACCGGTACGCCCTGTTGGCTGCCGATCCACCTGTCGACCAGGAGGTCGACCTCGACCGGATCGACGACGACGTGCTGGCGTTGATGTTCGTCAGCTGCCACCCGGTGCTCTCCCGTGAGGCACGGGTGGCACTGACCCTGCGCGTCGTCGGCGGCCTGTCCAGCGAGGAGATCGCCCGCGCGTTCCTGGTGCCGGTGCCGACAGTGCAGGCGCGAATCACCCGGGCCAAGAGGGCGATCGCGGCTGCCGGGGTGCCCTTCGAGCTGCCGCCGGTCGACGAGCGACGGGATCGGCTGGGCGGCGTTCTCAGCGTCCTCTACGCGATCTTCACCGAGGGATCCACGGCCACGTCGGGTGACCGGCTGCTACGCCCCGACGTCGCGTACGAGGCGATCCGGCTGGCCCGCACACTGACCGCACTGCTGCCGGACGAGCCGGAGGCACACGGCCTGCTCGCGCTGTGCGAGCTGACCGCCGCGCGCTTCCCGGCCCGGACCGAACGAGACGGCACGCCGATCCTGCTGGAAGACCAGGACCGCCGGTTGTGGGACCTCTCGGCGATTCGTCGTGGGCTGGCCGCGCTGACCAAAGCATCGCGGCACGGCCTCGGCCCCTACGGCCTGCAGGCCGCCATCGCGGCCACGCACGCGTCGGCGCCCTCGGTCGAGGAGACGAACTGGGCCCGGATCGTGGTGCTCTACGAGGCGCTGGGGCGTATCGCTCCCTCGCCGGTGGTCGAGCTCAACCGGGCGGTCGCCGTCGCCATGGCCTCGGGTCCGGCGCCGGCCCTGGCCATCGTGGACGCGCTGATCGCCGCGAACCGGCTTCCCGACTCGCATCTCGTGCCGACCGTCCGCGGTGAGCTGCTGACCCGCCTCGGCCGGCGAGCGGAGGCACGCGCCGAGCTGGAGTCGGCCGCCCGGTTGTGCGCCAACCAGCGCGAACGCTCGGTGCTGCTCGGCAAGGCAGCCGCACTGGACTAGTCGTCGGCGTGGCGACTCACGGTCCCCGAGATGATCCTGACGATCCTCGGGGATTGACCCTCACCGACGTCCACTGTTAACTGCACATCAACGATGTGGATCGATGTTCATCCGTACGCCGTAACCCGGCACGGTGGCAGCGCTCCGCGTCGTCTCGACATCGCCCTCGTTTCGGCGGACGTGGGCAGACCGGGGTATTTCCCGGGGTGCGAGAGCTCCATCCGCACGACGATCCCGAGGAGATCGTGTCGATGAAGATGACGCCGCCGCTACGAATCGCGCTCGCCGCCGGCCCGGACGGACCAGCCATCGCGGCACCCACGGACGCCGGGCAGCGGCATTGACCGCGAACCGAGACGCGATGGATCCCGGGAGAAGCTAGGCCTGATCACCCGCTGAACACGTCGAGTCGGGCAGGTCCACAGTGGCCTGCCGGCCGGCAACGTCTCATCGAGCCCGGCATCGGCGGCCCGGCTTCGTCCATCCCCCTGGCGTACGCGC
>NZ_JBSFBM010000339.1:0-7219 GCF_053592955.1 Micromonospora sp. NPDC002411
GCTTGAGGCTCTTCGCGCCGGTGCCGAAGATGGTGCCGACCGGTGCCCCGGAGAAGTACGCTCGGCCCGGCGACCGGCGGGCGGGCACCCGGCGGACGCATGTGGTGCGCCTGCGGCACCTGGGCCCGGCCGGGTGCGGCGGGTGAGGCTGGTGCGGCGGAGATCGGCGCGGAGTTGGCACCTGCCCTGGCCTGCTGGGAGAGCGTGGCCTTGAGCTGACGAGCGACGCCGGCGAGAGCGGCCGCGCTGGGCCAGCGGGCGGCTGGGTCCTTCGCCAGGGCCCGTTCCACCACGGCGCGCACCTGCGGCGGGATGTCCGCCGGCAACGGCCGGGGCTTCTCCCGTACGTGCTTCATCGCGATGTCGAGCGGATTGTCGCCCTCGAACGGCCGCCGACCGGCGAGGCACTGGTAGGCCACCACGCCGAGCGCGTACACGTCGGACGCCGGGGTGGCGACGCCGCCGGTCGCCTGCTCGGGCGAGATGTACGAGGCGGTGCCGAGCACCGAACCGGCGGCGGTGAGCTGGCCGACCATGTCGGAGCGGGCGATGCCGAAGTCGGTGAGCACCAGCGTGCCGTTCGGCCGGACGAGCAGGTTGCCCGGCTTCACGTCGCGGTGCACGATGCCCTTCTCGTGCGCGGCGTGCAGCGCGTCCGCTGCCTGGGCGACGAGCGCCATCGTCCGGGCCGGTGTGAGCCGCCCGACCCGGCTCAGCGTGGACGACAGGGCGTCGCCTTCGACGTACTCCATGACCAGGAACGCGATCTGCTGGTCGTTGCCGAAGTCGTAGACGTCCACCACACCGGGGTGGTTGATGGTGGCCATGGTGCGGGCCTCGCCGCGGAACCGCTCGCCGAAGTCCGGGTCGTCGAGAAGCGCGGGGAGCAGGCTCTTCACGGCGACCGTACGGCCGAGCACCTGGTCGGTGCCGCGCCAGACGTCGCCCATGCCGCCGCTGGCGATCCGCTCGTCGAGACGGTAGCGGTTGCCGAGCTGGACGCCGGGGCTGAGCATCAGCGACCCCCGGGGTCGGTGATGGCGGCGCGCATGATCTGACCGGCGATCCGTGCCGCCTCGGCGCTGCCGCCGGGGCCGGCCTGTTCGAGCATCACGCAGACCGCGGAAACGGGGTTGCCGTTCTTGTCCATGGCGAAGCCGATGAACCAGCCGTGGTCGGGCCGGTCCGGGGCGGACTGGGCGGTGCCGGTCTTGCCACCGACCGTGTAACCGCTGATCGCGGCCTTCCGGCCGGTGCCCTTCTGGACCACGCTGACCATCATGTCCCGCAGGTCGGTGGAGACCTGCGAGCTGACCGGCTGGCGCAGCTCCCGAGCGCTGGCGGTGTGGTAGCTGGTGGTCCGGTCCGGGGCGAGCAGCTGCCGGACCAGGTACGGCCGCATCTGCTTGCCACTGTTCGCGATCGCGCCGGCAATCATGGCGCCCTCGAGCGGGGTCATCCGGACGTTGTTCTGCCCGATCGAGGACTGGGCCAGTGCGGCCGGGTCGGTGGTGCCGTCCGGGTTCTGCATGTCCCCGGTCCGGCTGGCCGCCGTGGGCAGACCGTCCTCGCCGAGCTGGCCGACGGTGAGGTCGTCCTGCTCGAAACCGAACTGGCGGGCCTTCTCCTTCAGGGCGTCCGCGCCGAGCTGCACACCGAGCTGGGCGAAGCCGGTGTTGCACGACTCGGTGACCGCCTCCATCAGGGTGACCTTCGCCTCGGGGCAGATCGACGGGGCGGCGTTACGGATCGGGGTGCCGGAGGTGGGTGGTGTGTAGCTGGAACCGGCCGGGATCTGGGTCGTCTTGGTGACGCCGTTCTCCAGCGCCGCGGCGGCCACCACGACCTTGAAGGTGGAGCCCGGCGGCAGCGTCTCGGAGAGCGCACGGTTGCTCAGAGGGCGGTCAGGATCCTGCTCCAGCTTGGAGTACGCGGCGGCCGCTACCTTGCTGTCGTGGCTGGCCAGCGGGTTCGGATCGAAGCTGGGCATGGACACCAACGCCTGCACTGCCCCGGTACGCGGGTCGATGGCGATGGCCGCGCCCTTCTTCGCCCCCACCTGGTTGTTGCGCAGCTGGTCGTACGCCGCGTCCTGGGCCCGCTTGGAGAGCGTGAGCAGCACGTTGCCGCCACCGCTGTCGTCTCCGGTGAACATGTCCTTCAACCGGTCGCCGAGCAACTGGTCGCTGGTGCCGGCCAGGAAGTCGTCCTCTGCCCGCTCGATGCCCTGGTCGGCCAGGTTGACCGGCTTGTAACCGAGCACGTGCGCGTACTTGGCGCCGCCCGGGTAGGTGCGCAGGAACTTGAGGTTGCCGGTGGTCTCCTTGCTGGTGGCCAGCGCGGTGCCGCCAGCCTCGATGTTGCCCCGCTTGCGCTTGTAGTCGGCCACCTGGACACGGCCGTTGTAGTCGCTGGTGCGGTATTCGTCGGCCTTCTGGAACTGGACCCAGTTGAGGTTGGCGAAGAGCAGGCCGAACAGGACCATAACGACGACGCCGACCCGGCGCAGTGGTGCGTTCACGGCTTGATCACCTCCGTGGGAGCACCGTGAATCTGCTCCGGCGGGCCACCAGCCGGCCGGGCAGCCTTGGCGGCGCCCCCTGTCAGCGGCCGACGGGCACCGTCGGAGACCCGCAGCAGCACGCCGATGAGCAGCCAGTTCGCCATCAGCGACGAGCCACCGGCGGACAGGAACGGGGTGGTCTGACCGGTCAGCGGGATGAGCTTGCTGATGCCGCCGACGATCACGAAGACCTGGAGGCCGAGGGTGAACGCGAGACCACCCGCGAGGAGCTTGCCGAACGAGTCCCGTACCGCGAGCGCGGCCCGCAGCCCTCGCTCCACGATCAGCAGGTAGACGACCAGCAGCGCGGAGAGGCCGAAGAGGCCGAGCTCCTCACCGATGCCGGCGAAGATGAAGTCGTTCTGCACCTCGGGCAGGATGTCCGGTTGGCCGCCGCCCGGCCCCGCGCCGAAGAGCCCGCCGGTGCCCAGGGCAAGCAGCCCCTGGACGAGTTGGTAGCCCTTGTCGGTCGGGTCGGCGAACGGGTCCAGCCAGATTTCCGCCCGGAGGTAGAAGTTGGCGAACGGCCCGCCAACAGTCGAGCCGAGCACGTAGGCGAGGTACGCGCCGCCGAAGAAGAGGACCAGACCGATCAACAGCCAACTGACCCGTTCGGTGGCGATGTAGAGGGTCACCACGAACATGCCGAAGTAGAGCAGCGAGGTGCCCAGGTCCTTCTCGAAGACGAGCACCAGGAGGCTGACCAGCCAGACGCCCACCACGGGGCCGAGGTCCCGTCCGCGCGGGAAGTCGATGCCGAGGAAGCGTCGACTGGCCAGCGACAGCACCTCGCGCTTGCGGACCAGGTAGTAGGCGAAGAAGACCAGCAGCGCCAGCTTGGCGAACTCACCCGGCTGGATGGAGAAGGCGCCGAGATCGATCCACAGCTTCGCGCCGTTCCTCTCGGAGATGCTCGCGGGCAGTACCGCCGGGAGCATCACCAGCACGATGCCGGCCAACCCCAGGGTGTACGCGTATCGCGAGATCGACCGGTGGTCACGCATGATGGCGAGCAGGCTCGCGGCGAGGATCACCGCACCGAGCGTCCACGCCAACTGCCGCCCACCGATGCCGGCGAAGACCGCCAACTCCTCCCGGTCGGCGACCGGCGCCTCGCCCAGGTCGATCCGGCGCAGGAAGCCCACGCCGAGCCCGTTGAGCAGGGCCACCGCCGGCAGCAGGGCCGGATCGGCGAACGGGGCGAGGAACCGGATGACCAGGTGCAGCCCGAGGAAGACCGCGCCGAGAGCGGCGGCGGGCATCCAGAAGTCCGGGGTGACAGTGTCCAGCAGGTTCGCCTCGACGGTCGCCCCGTACGCGGCCACCAGCACCATCGCGAGCAGCAGAAGGGACAGCTCGGCGTTGCGGCGCGACCGCGCCAGGCGTACGCCGGACTGCTCGCCCGCGGTCGCGGGCGAGGGTGCCGGTGTGGCCGCTACGGTCACGGGTGGAGTCCTCGGTATCTCAGCCGACGCTCACTCAGGAGACCGGCAACCGGCCGGGTCGAGCGCCGGCGTGGCCGAGTCGGAGGGCGTGACGTCGGGTGTGGTGGTCGTGCCGGTCGCACCGACGGCGTCGGTGGCACCGACGGTCGGGCTTGCGCTGAGGACCCCGTTGGGGGTCGCCGACGCGTCGGCACTCGGGCTGCCGTTCGGGGTCGGCGTCGTACCGGCCTGCGGGGGCGACGGAGTGCCGCCGACAGTGCTGGTCGGGTCGAGCGGACAGAGCGGCTTCAGGTTGGGGTTGCTCGGGGTGTCACTGGTCAGCTCGGCGAGCTGCCGCTCGGCGTCCGGCTCGTTCTTGGCCCGGATGCCGACCTTGACAGTGTCCTGAGCGGCGACCGTGAGGTCGTCCAGTCGGGTGCCGCTGCGCCGGTGCACGGTGGAGAGGTCCATCCCGGCGATCTGACCCTGGACGCCACGGAAGACGGCGACCTGCCCCTCCTCGGTGGCACCCACGTAGTACTGCCGCTGGGTGTACGTCCAACCGCCGAAGCCTGCCCCGCCGACGATGACCAGCAGGGCCAACGCCATGGCGGCGGTCCGCACCGGGCGGCGCTTCGGCCGGTCCGATTCGTCGTCGGAGGCGGCCGGCTCCTCGGGGGCGGGTGGGCGCGGCGCGGAGAGCGCCGAGGCCCGGGCGGCCGGCGTCGAGTCGTCGGCGGAGGTCGCCATGCCCCGGTCGCGGGCGGCGGCGCCACCGACGATCGGGGTCGCCTCGACGATGTCCTGATCCGTCGCGTCGGCGATGATCACCGTGATGTTGTCCGGTCCGCCGCCGCGCAGCGCGAGCTGCACCAGCCGCTCGACGCACTGCTGCGGGTCGACGTACTCCCGCAGGGTCTCGCCGATGGTCTCGGCGCTGACCACACCCGAGAGGCCGTCGCTGCAGATCAGGTACCGGTCGCCGGGAAGGACCTGACGCACCGAGTACTCCGGGTCGATGTCCCGGCCGTCCAGCGCGCGGGTGAGCAGCGACCGCTGTGGGTGACTGCTCGCCTCCTCGGCGCTGATCCGGCCTTCGTCGACGAGCATCTGGACGTACGTGTCGTCCTTGGTGATCTGCGCGAACTCGCCGTTGCGCAGCAGGTAGGCCCGCGAGTCACCGATGTGGACCATGCCCAGCTTGCTGCCGGTGAAGAGGGTCGCCGTGAGCGTGGTGCCCATCCCCTCCAGCTGCGGGTTGGCGTCCACTGTGTCGCGGAGTTGTTGGTTGGCGGTGCCCACGGCCGAACGCAACGCGTCGACGAGAGCGTCCCCTGGGACGTCCTCGTCGAGCGGCGCCATGGCACCGATGACAATGTTGCTGGCGACGTCACCGGCGGCCATACCGCCCATACCGTCGGCAACGGCAAGTAGCCGCGGCCCGGCGTAGACGGAGTCTTGATTGCCGTCACGGATCAGACCGCGGTCGCTGTGGGCCGCATAGCGCAGGGTCAGAGTCATGGCCGTAATTCGAGGGAAGTGCGGCCGATCCGGATCGGCACGCCGAGGGGGACGGGGGTTGGTCCGGTGACCTTAGCGCGATCGAGGTACGTGCCGTTAGTCGAGCCGAGGTCCTCGACGTACCACTGCCCGTCGCGCGGCACGAGCCGGGCGTGTCGCGCGGAGGCGTAGTCGTCGGTGATGACCAGGGTGGAGTCCTCAGCTCGACCGATGGTGATCTGCGCTTCACCAAGAGTGATCCTGGTGCCGGCCAGTTGACCGGCGGTCACCACCAGCTGGTGTGCCGCCCTGCCCCGTTTCACCTTCGCCGGCTTCGCCGCCTGCCCGGTCGAGGCCCCCACCGCGCGTGGCGCGGCCACCAGGCGACCGGACCGGGCGCCGGCGAAGAGATCCCGGCGGATCACACCGACCACCGTGAACACGAAGATCCACAGCAGGATCAGGAAACCGAACCGGGCAACGGTGATGACCAGTTCCGGCAAGGCGGGTCAGCCGTCCACGCGGAAGGTCAGCGTCGTCGTACCGAGCTGGACCATGTCACCGGGGTTCAGCGCGACGGCGGAGACCCGCTGCCCGTTGACCATGGTGCCGTTGGTCGACCCCAGGTCGGTCAGCACGACCTGGCCCCCGTCGAAATCCAGCCGGGCGTGTCGCCGGGAGATGCCGACGTCGGGCAGGCGCAGGTTGGCCTGGTCGCCGCGACCGATCACCGTGGACCCCATCTGGAGGGGGTAGGTGCGGCCGTCTCCGGAGACCAGCCGCACGTTGCGACCGCCACCGTGCCCCGGCGGCGGGCCGTAGCCACCGCCCTGGTCGTACGCGGGGTAGGCGGGCGGGCCGGCGTCGTAGCCGGGTGCCGACACCGGGGCGACCTCGCCGCCGGTGTAGACCTCGGCCGTGACACGGAACATGCCCGTGTCCAGGCCCTCGCCTCGCTCGATCTCGACGATCACGTCGCCGTAGACCGTCCACGCCTGCTCGCCGATGAACTCCGCCTGCGACTGGGCCAGTTCCTGGGCCAGCGCGGCGGCGTACGGCGCCAGCCGACTGTGGTCGAACGGCGAGAGATCGATCACGTAGCGGTTGGGCACCAACGTGCGCCCACCGGCCAGGATCGCCTTGTGCGCCTCGGCCTCCCGCTGCATGGCGTTGAGGATCTCCACGGGGTGGACCACCCCTTTGAAGACCTTGGCGAAGGCCCCTTCTACCAGGCCTTCCAGACGCTTCTCGAAGCGTTGCAGCACGCTCACCGGCTCCTCCTCGGGTCCCGAGGACATGATGGTATCCGGCCGGCGCGCGCGCAGCTCACACGCCGCTCGGCCGGCTGCTCCCGGCCCGTTCGGAAGGGCCGGGACTGTCGTGCTAATCTTTCGTCCGCCACGAACGGTAACCGCTCGTGGCGAGCGCCAGGGACAGCGTAGTATTCCCGAGGCCCGTTGGAGACAGCGGGGCCGGGGCGGCTACAGTGTTCCGGGTCGTGCCACGGGGATGTGGCGGAATGGCAGACGCGCACGGTTCAGGTCCGTGTGCCCGAAAGGGCGTGGGGGTTCAACTCCCCCCATCCCCACCAATGACGAGGGCTCCGCTTGATGCGGGGCCCTTCCGTCATATCGGGAGGGTTGCGTGGCGGTGGTGATCTGTGTCCGGGCCGGGATGGCCCTTTCGGCCCACCGGCTCTATTCACGGCTCGGGTTCGTCCGCGCGCCGGAGA
>NZ_JBSFBM010000340.1:0-7176 GCF_053592955.1 Micromonospora sp. NPDC002411
GGGGCCGGTGCGCCGTGGCCTCCGCCGTGTGCGGCCGGTCCGGCAGCGCCCGGGGCCGCCGGCAGCAGGGTCAGCACCGGGGCGCGGTGCGCGCCCGTCGCGTCCGCCCACCGGACCACAGTGCCATCGGCGTACGTCTGGACGACCTCGAAGGTGAGCCGCTCCGCCTGCGGCATCGGGCCCATGGACAGCGCCAGCCGGGCCGGCCCGGACCCGCTCTCGCCGACCCGGACCCAGGTCACCGCCGTGGTCACAGTGCTCACCCCGGAGGAGTGGATTCCGGCCAGCGGCTTGTCCAGGGTGCGGGAGCTGAGCCGGGGCGCCCACCCGTCCACCGACATCGGGTAGACCTCGGCGATCGGCGCGTCGACCGGCAGCCGGACCTCGATCTGGTTCGTCTTCGTGCCGGCTCGATCCTCCGGCACTGTGAATTCGAGGCGTACGGCGTCGCCCTGTCGGGCCTCGGTCGGGGTGGTCGTCACGTCCGCCGCGGACGCCGCGCTGGGCCAGAACAGCAGCCCGGCGGCGGTCAGCGCGGTCACCGCCGCGATCCGCCGTCGGCGCTCGCCGCCGTGCGTGCTCGCCATCTCGTGCCCCCATCCGTGTCCGTGCGGCCGGCACCGGTTTCCGGCCACACCTGGTAGTTCGGCTGCGGGGCGCGAAAGGTTCAACGTGGCCGGCAGGAAGGTGCCCTTCCGGACCCCGGGAGGGTGGACCGATAGCATCGGCAGGAGCCGAGGATCGGCACCGTTTCGTACCGCTTGGAGGAGTCACCGTGTCCGCACCCCGTACCCCCGCCGTGGCCGACCCCGTCGTCGTCGCCGCCGGGACGACGGCGGCCGACGCGGTGGCCGCGGCCGGACTGCCCGCGAACGGCCCCAAGGCGATCGTCGTGGTCCGCGACCCGCAGGGTCAGCTGCGTGACCTGGACTGGTCGCCGGCCGAGGAGACCGTCGTCGAGCCGGTCAGCCTGGATTCGCCCGACGGGCTCAACGTGCTGCGCCACTCCACCGCGCACGTCCTCGCCCAGGCCGTGCAGGACATCTTCCCCGAGGCCAAGCTGGGCATCGGCCCGCCGATCGAGAACGGCTTCTACTACGACTTCGACGTCGACAAGCCGTTCCAGCCCGATGACCTCAGCAAGCTCGAGAAGCGCATGCAGGAGATCATCAAGTCCGGGCAGCGGTTCCGCCGTCGCCGCTTCGGCAGCCTGGACGAGGCGCGCTCCGAGCTGGCCGACGAGCCCTTCAAGCTGGAGTTGATCGAGGTCAAGGGCGAGGGCCTGGACACCGACGAGGTCATGGAGGTGGGCGGCGGCGAGCTGACCATCTACGACAACCTCGACGCCAAGGAGGACAAGGTCTGCTGGTCGGACCTCTGCCGGGGCCCGCACCTGCCGACCACCCGCCTGATCGGCGCGTTCAAGCTGATGCGCTCCGCCGCCGCCTACTGGCGCGGTTCGGAGAAGAACCCCCAACTGCAGCGGGTGTACGGCACCGCGTGGCCGACCCGGGACGAGCTCAAGGCGTACCTGAAGCTGCTGGAGGAGGCCGCCCGGCGCGACCACCGCAAGCTCGGTGCGGACCTCGACCTGTTCAGCTTCCCCGACGAGATCGGCTCCGGCCTCGCGGTCTTCCACCCCAAGGGCGGGATCATCCGCCGGGAGATGGAGCACTACTCGCGGCGGCGCCACGAGGAGGCGGGGTACGAGTTCGTCAACACCCCGCACATCACCAAGGCGCAGCTGTTCCAGACCTCCGGTCACCTGCCGTACTACGCGGACACCATGTTCCCGCCCATGCAGCTGGAGGGCGCGGACTACTACCTCAAGGCGATGAACTGCCCGATGCACAACCTGATCTTCAGGGGGCGCGGGCGGTCGTACCGGGAGCTGCCGCTGCGGATGTTCGAGTTCGGCACCGTCTACCGGTACGAGAAGTCCGGTGTCGTGCACGGCCTGACCCGGGTCCGTGGCCTGACCCAGGACGACTCGCACATCTACTGCACCCGCGAGCAGATGGCCGGTGAGCTGTCCACGCTGCTCAGCTTCGTGCTGGACCTGCTGCGTGACTACGGGCTGGACGACTTCTACCTGGAGCTGTCGACCCGGGACGACTCGCCCAAGTTCATCGGCGCCGACGAGGACTGGGAAGAGGCCACCGAGGCGCTGCGGACCGCCGCCGCGACCTCCGGCCTGGACCTGGTGCCCGACCCGGGCGGCGCGGCGTTCTACGGGCCGAAGATCTCCGTGCAGGCGCGGGACGCGATCGGCCGGACCTGGCAGATGTCCACCATCCAGGTCGACTTCAACCAGCCGGAGCGCTTCGGGCTGGAGTACCAGGCAGCCGACGGCAGCCGCCAGCGGCCCGTCATGATCCACCGGGCGTTGTTCGGGTCGATCGAACGGTTCTTCGGGGTGCTCACCGAGCACTACGCGGGGGCGTTCCCGGCCTGGCTGGCGCCGGTGCAGGTGGTGGGCATCCCGATCCGTGAGGACCACACCGACTACCTGCACGGCTTCGTCGCGGCGCTGCGCGCCGAGGGGATCCGCGCCCAGGTGGACGCGGGTGACGACCGGATGCAGAAGAAGATCCGTACGGCGCAGCAGCAGAAGATCCCGTTCATGGTGATCGCCGGTGACGACGACGTGGCCGCCGGCACCGTCTCCTTCCGCTACCGCGACGGATCCCAGCGCAACGGTGTGCCGGTCGCCGAGGCGGTGACCCACGTCCTCGACGTGGTCAGCTCCCGCACCAACATCGGCCCCTCGGCCGCCGCGGAATGACGCCCCGGTGCGTGCCCGGCCGACCGGCCGGGCACGCACCGGAGTCAGATGCCGCAGTTCGGTGCTGACCAGCCGCCGACCGCCGCGACGTGCGTGTGGTCGTTGTGGTCCGGGTAGCCGGGGCCGAGGATCTGCCCGAAGCCGTGGTAGCGGGCCTGCTGGGCCAGCCGGCAGAACGACGGCGACCCGACCAGGTCGACCCCGTCGCCGTACAGGTGTCGACTGTTCGACGCGCCGCCGACAGCGCTGTTGCAGGCGTAGCTGCGGAAGCTGCTGCTGATCGAGATCGACACGTCGCCGAGGGCGTGCCGCATGGCCTGGAGCTTCCACATCGAGACGAGCGCGTTGAACCGTGCCGTGCTCGCCGAGACCGCACCGCCGGACCAGTCGCTGTTGCACTTGTTCAGCTCGGGGTAGCTGAAGTTGGCCGGTGTGCAGTCGTCGTCCTGGAGGGCGTAGAGCCGATTGAACGTCTGCGGGCCGGCGATCCCGTCCGCGGGCAGCCCGTACGCCTGCTGGAAGCGGATCACCGCCGACCGGGTGGCCGGGCCGAACGCGCCGTCGAGGCCGAGCACCGCGCCGTAACCGGGGTAGCCGGCGACGCGGATCTGGAGTTGCCGGACGTCCTCACCGGATGCCCCCTGGGACAGGGTGCGACCCCAGGTGTAGCAGCCGTCCGCCTGGGCGGCGCCGGCGGTGAGGGTGACGCCGGCCACTGTGGTGGCGGCGGTCAGGGCGAGTGCCGCGAGGAGCCGGCCGAGCCGTCGGATCATGTAGCCCTCCATCAATGCATGGAAGTTTCTGGATGCATGGAATCTTCATGTTTCACTGTTGATCCGTCAAGAACTTGCACGGTGACGTTTTCCCGTCGGGCAGGTGTCGCGGCATGCCTGCGGGGCTCCGTAGGATCGGCTCGTGACAGGGGCGGAACGGCACACGGACATCGGCGGCATGGCGGACGGCCTGGAGCGGCTCTGGACGCCGCACCGGATGACCTACATCTCCGGCGAGGACCGCCCGGCCGAGGGCTACGAGAAGCCGACCGGCTGCCCGTTCTGCCGCGCTCCCCAGCTGCCGCCGGAGGAGAGCCTGGTGGTGGCCCGCGGCGAGCACGTCTTCGTGGTGCTCAACCTCTACCCGTACAACCCGGGGCACCTGCTGGTCTGCCCCTACCGGCACGTCGCCGACTACACCGACCTGGACGTGCCGGAGACCACCGAGCTGGCGTCGTACACCCAGACCGCGATGCGGGTCATCCGCACGGTGAGCAACGCGCACGGCTTCAACCTGGGCATGAACCAGGGTGGGGTGGCCGGCGCGGGCATCGCCGCGCACCTGCACCAGCACGTGGTGCCCCGCTGGGGCGGCGACGCGAACTTCATGCCGGTGATCGGCCGCACCAAGGTCCTGCCGCAACTGCTGCACGACACCCGCGACCTGCTCGCCCGGGCCTGGCCGTCCTGACCGTCGGCGTGACGCGAGGCCGCCGCCGGTCCGGCTAGTCGGCGCGCAGCAGCGGCGTCAGCTCCGGCCAGCTCTCCACCCGGTGTACGAGAGGCAGCAGCGCTGTGCGAGCGGCGACCTCCGCCGGGCGGGGCCGGAACAGGAAGCGGTGCGGCACCGACGTCAGGTAGCCGAGCACCTCCAGCTTGTCGTCCACGAAGTGGGTCAGCCCGAGGCGCTGGGCGATCGGCGCCTTGTCCGGACGGGTACGGCAGAAGTGGAGCCGCTCGACCGGGATACCGGTGCGCGCCGCGAAGTCGTGGTGGGCCAGCCACTCCCGGGTGCGGCGCTCGGTGGCCTCCCCGCACTTGGACACCAGGTGCACCTCGTCGAACGCCGGGCCGAGCGCCGCGAGCGCGTCGAACGCCCCGTGGACCACAGGTGTACGCAGGTAGTGCGCGCCGAAGAACGAGGTGTCGGCGTCCCCGTCGGCCGGCTCGATGATCACGCCGCCGATGTCCACACCCAGCCTCCGCATGCGGGTGATCATGCCGTAGTGGTCGGTCGGCTCGCATCCACGATTCCGGCCCCGGGATCTGCTACGCCCCGGCCCGTGGAGGTGGCACGATCGGCCGATGGCAGTCACGACACGGACGTTGGGACGCAGCGGCATCGAGGTCAGCGCCCTCGGTATGGGGTGCTGGGCGATCGGCGGCCCGTGGGCTGAGGGCACCCAACCGCTGGGCTGGGGCGCTGTCGACGACGACGAGTCGGTGCGGACGGTCCGCCGGGCGCTCGACCTGGGCGTCACCCTCTTCGACACCGCCGACACGTACGGCGCCGGGCACAGCGAGCGGGTGCTCGGCCGGGCGCTCGCCGGCCGCCGGGACGAGGCCGTGATCGCCACCAAGTGGGGTTACACCTTCGACGAGGCGAGCCGACAGGCCACCGGTGAGGACGCGTCGCCCGCGTACCTGCGCACCGCCGTGACCGACTCGCTGCGCCGTCTCGGCACCGACCGGATCGACCTCTACCAGCTGCACCTCGCCGACCTGTCGGTGCCACGCGCGCAGGCGCTGATCGGCGGCTGCGAGGACCTGGTCGCCGAGGGCCTGATCCGCGCGTACGGGTGGAGCACCGACCGTCCCGACCGGGCCACCGCGTTCGGGCACGCCGCCACCGGGGCGACTGCCGTGCAGCACACCCTGTCCGTTCTGCGGGACGCCCCGGAGCTGCTCGCCGTCTGCGACAAGTACGACCTCGCCAGCGTCAACCGGGGCCCGCTGGGCATGGGACTGCTCACCGGCAAGTACTCGGCCGGGTCGACCCTGCCCCACGACGACGTACGCGGGTTGGCCCCCGGTTGGTTGGAGTGGTTCCGCGGTGGCCGGCCCGCGCCGGAGTGGCTCCGTCGGGTGGGTGCGGTCCGTGCCGCGCTCACCGCCGACGGGCGCACCCTCGCCCAGGGCGCGCTGGGCTGGATCTGGGCCCGCAGCGGCCGCACCATCCCGATCCCCGGCTGCCGTACTGTCGCCCAGATCGAGGAGAACGCCGCAGCGCTGCACCGGGGCCCGCTGCCGCCGGACCAGTTCGTCGAGGTCGAGCGCCAGTTGGCGGCGCTGCGTACGGCGGCGCTACGCGACGCCGACCGCCCCCACTGGCCCCCGCCCATCCATCCCACCGTGCACCCCTGACGCAGTGTTCTGACCCGGTCGGGTCCGCCCCGCGGAGCGGAGCCACGCTCCCGGCGGGTCAGGCCTGTCGCGGGTCGGGGTTCGTGCCACCCCCGATGTCGGTGCCGGCCCCTGTAGAGCTGCCCCATTTCTGGGGCGGCCGCTGCGCATTCGGGCGTTGGGCGCGTTGACGTCGCACTGAGGGCGCGTTGTCGCCGCGCTGAGGGCGCGTCGGCGGCGGCTTGGTCGGCATGCAGCGGGAGGTAGCCGCGCCCCACATCTGGGGCAGCTCTACAGGACGCGACCACGGCAGACCCATCCGCCCGGCCCCGCCCGCCCCGATGACCTTGTCGGTCATGCCGAGACGAACCGGGCGGGCAGGCAGGGCCGAGCCGGGCAGGCGGGTGGGGTCAGGTGGTGTGCTCTTTGCGGATCTGGTCGGCCAGGTGCGCCGGCATCGGGTCGTGGCGGACGAAGTGACGGCGGAATGTGCCGGTGCCGGCCGTCATCGAGCGCAGCTCGACGGCGTACCGCAGCAACTCGGTGGCCGGCACCTCGGCGCGGACGAGGGTACGGCCATCGGTGTCCGGGTCGGGCTCGGTGCCGAGCACACGGCCTCGTCGGCCGGACAGGTCGCCCATCACCGTGCCCACCGAACCGTCCGGCACCCGGATGGTGACCTCGTCGATCGGCTCCAGCAGTGCCGGCTGGCCACGGTCGGCGGCGTCGCGCAGGGCCAGCGCTCCTGCGGTCTGGAAGGCCGCGTCGGAGGAGTCGACGCTGTGCGCCTTGCCGTCGACCAGGGTCACCCGCAGGTCCACCACCGGGTGACCGGCGACCAGACCGCGTTCGAGTTGGGCGCGGACGCCCTTCTCCACCGAGGGGATGTAGTTGTGCGGCACCGCGCCGCCGACGACCCGGTCGACGAACTCGAAGCCGCTGCCCGCGGGCAGCGGTTCGACCTCGATGTCGCAGACCGCGTACTGGCCGTGGCCACCGGACTGCTTGACGTGCCGGCCGTGCCCCTTCGCCGGCACTGTCAGGGTCTCGCGCAGCGACACCTTGACCGGCTCGGTGTCCAGTTCGACGCCGCCGGCCCGCAGCCGGTCGAGCACCACGTCGGCGTGCGCCTCGCCCATGCACCAGAGGACCAGCTGGTGGGTGTCCTGGTTGCGTTCCAGGCGTAGCGTGGGGTCGCCCGCGACGAGGCGGGCGAGGTTACGGGTTCACAATGACCTGGACCTTCGGCGAGGACCTGCGGGTCGTCGAGCGGCG
>NZ_JBSFBM010000341.1:0-7172 GCF_053592955.1 Micromonospora sp. NPDC002411
CCGGTCGCGGCGGCGGGCCCGGGCGCGCGGCTGCCGGCACCGCCCGACACGAGAGGGCATCCGGGCGGTCGGTCAACAGCGCGGCGGCGGTACGGGTCACGAGCACACTCACCCGCTCCA
Source organism: Micromonospora sp. NPDC002411 (assembly GCF_053592955.1). NCBI lineage: Bacteria > Bacillati > Actinomycetota > Actinomycetes > Micromonosporales > Micromonosporaceae > Micromonospora > Micromonospora sp. NPDC002411. The sequence goes on from NZ_JBSFBM010000341.1 coordinate 121, forward strand.
CCTGCTCCGGGGTGCGCGGCACCTCGTACCACCAACCCTCGTCGCCGGTCGGACGGTGCCACCCGAGTGCGGCCAGGCGTGCCTCGTCGTGGCCGGGGCAGACCACCCGCACCACCTCGCGGCGCACCAGCAGGAGGATGCCGCGCGGACCGGCGGAGAGCTCCAGGTCGGTGTCCCGGTCGCAGCGGGCGATCGTGTCCCGCAGCCGCGTGACGATCTCCGGCCAGGTCGGCGACGTCACGCCGGTGGGCCGGGCAGGCGGGCGTCCAGCCGGCCGAGCCGGGCCACGGTCTCCTCCAGACGGCCCAGGGCCGAGAAGTCGCCCGGCGTGCCGAACAGGTCGCCCAGGCTCGCGCCGAGCGCGCCGTCCAACCCCTCGGTGTGCTCGTCGACGTGGTCGCTGGCGGCCGCACGGGCCCGCCGGTACGCGTCGAGCACCAGCTCCGCCACGCCCTCGGTGCCGGCGCGCAGCGCGGCGGGCGCGAGAGTGAGGCCGGTCAGGGCCCCGGTGGCGTCGACGGTCGCCGAGACCAGGCCACTCTCGTCGGTCGCCATGCCCGACAGCTCGGCCAGGTCGTCGCCCAGCCCGGCGAACCGGCGCTCGATGTCGGCGATCCGCCCGGCCAGCGCGTCGAACGTGGACGTCGGGTCCGTCATGAGATCCCTCCCCAGTGGATCGTGCGACCGGGTGGTGCCCGGCGGCCGGGAGATCGTATCGTCGGTGCGCTCGACTCATGGGGGAGGAACGGCATGCCACCGGACATCGATGTCGACGTGCAGGCGGTCCGTCGACTGGAGACAGCCGCGAAACAGGTCGTCAGTGCGCTCGCCGCGCTGGAAGCTCAGATCGTCTCGGCCGGTGACGTGCCGGCGGACGCCTTCGGCCATCTGCCGTTCGCCAGTGACCTGCTCCGCGCGAAGTACGCCGAGCAGGTCGCCGGCGGCCGCGAGTTGTTCGGCGCCGCGCACGCCGCGTTCGGTCGGGTCGGCGCGGCGCTGGGCGACACGGTCGAGGCGTACGAGCAGAACGAGCGGGACCTCGACGCCGGGTTCAAGGCCATCCAGTCGGGGCTGCCCGGATGAGCGGCCCGGCCGGCAGCGCCGTCCAGCTGTGGAACGGCCTCGACAACGCGCTCTCCGGAGTGGAGGACGCTGTCAACAGCGTCTGCCGGACGCTGGCCTGGCCGCTGATCCAGCTCGTCGAGCTGGTCGACGGTGAGCCCGCCGTCCTGCGCGCCAAGGCCGCCGAGTGGGACGCGCTGGCCACGCAGGTACGCGACCTGGCGCAGGGCCACCGCGGGGTCCGTGAGTCCGCGCAGGCGGGGTGGCTCTCACCCTCCGGCGTGGCGTACGGGAAGCGGCTGGCCGAGGTCGAACAGCAGATGCTCGACGTCGCCGAGCAGTTCGCCGCGACAGCGGAGTACCTGCGCAGCGTCGCCGACGGTCTGCAGACCGTCCACGACGTACTCGTGGACCTCTGCGTCGAGTTCGTGAACTGGATGCTCGTGACGCTGGTGACGGCGCTCCTGATGGCGCCGGTGACCATGGGGGCGTCCTGGGTCGCCGGCGTGGGCGTGACGGTGACCAGGGCCCTGATCGTGGTCACCCGGGCGCTGAAGGTCTTGCGCCCGTTGGCGGCGCACCTGCAGAAGGTCATCCGCCTGCTCCAGCGGGTCATGCTGTCCCTGCGGAAGCTCCAGGCGCACCTCGACAAGCTGGTCACCATGCAGGACAAGCTGCGCACCGGCAGGAAGTACGTCGAGAAGCGCCACGCCGCGGGCAAGGCCGACAAGTGGTTCCACAAGATCTTCGATCCCACCAAGGGCACCTACAAGCTGGGCAAGTCCGGTACGCCGTTCGACATGGGCGTCCTCGACCGGGCCTCCGCGCTGCGGACGCACGGGGTCGCCGACGGCGCTCGGGTGATCGCGCGGGACTGGGCGACCAACCTTCCGTGGAACGTGCCGAACTCGGTCGTCCATGGTGTCACCTGGGGGACCGTCGCGTTTACCAGCGGGCTGTCCATCCCCGGCGGCGAGCAGGTCGGTGACCAGATCGACCAGGCGGTGCAGGGTGGCGCCGACTGGATCGACCAGAATGTCTTCGGGCAGCCGCCCGCGGGTCAACCCGCGGGCCGTTAGCCCCGGTCGAGGAGGTACGGCGTGACGGCAGAGCAGCGGGGTCGGCTGGGTCGGTTCACCGACGCGGTGCTCGGCGGTGCGCGGGCGGCCCGGGACAAGGCCCGTGAGCTGCGCGAGGAGTTCCGCACCAGCGACGAACCCGAACGTGCCCTGGTGGCCCCGCTCCTGCCCGGGGAGGAGCTGCGCTACGTCGGCCTCGCCCCGGTCCGCTGCCCGGACACGCACAAGGCTGGCCGGCAACTCGCCGACGTGATGGCCGACAAGTTCGTCGACTCCCTCGACCCGAAGGTGCTGTTCGGCCTGCTCAACATCGTCAACCCGGTGGTCTGGGTCGATGCGGTGCTCACCCCGGTGCGGATGGCGGCGGGTGTGCTGCTGCTGCCGGGCAAGGCGGGTGCCGTCGCCGCCGGCCTGCCGGAGGCGGTCGCGCCGGAGCCGGACCTGCCGCACCAGCCGGTCCAGCGGGAGCCGATCCCGCTCACCGAGGAACAGGAGGCGTTCCGGGCGTTGTTCCGGCTCAGCCTGTACCGGCCCCTGGCCGACCAGCTCGCCGAGATCGCCTACCGACGTCGGTACGTCTTCAGCGGCGACCTCGCCACCCTCGCCGGCAGCCTGCTGCTCTTCCTGGATCGCTACACGGGCACCCCGTTCGCGGTGACCGACACCCACCTGCACCTGCTCAGAATGGGCTCCCGCCCGGACGCCGACCGGCCGGACCGGCGCCGACCACGGGTGCTCTGGAGTGTGCCGCTCAGCCGGGTGGCCCGGTTCGACTCCGAGCGCAGTGCGACCGGTCTCGTGCAGCTCTCGTCCACCATCGCCTTCGACGACGGCTCGTGGCTCCGGCTCACCCAGCCCGCTCTCCGCGACGACCAGTCGCGCTTCTTCACCGCGCTCGGCGACCTTCCCGGTCGGCGTCCGACGCCCTGACGCGGCCGGCGGGTCAGCCTCGACCCGGCTGGTCGGTCAGCCGTCGCGCTCGGGGTAGCCCACCGGCACCGCCGACACGTCGTCCAGCGCGGTGGTGATCTCCTCGGGCAGTGTGATGCGTTCCACTTGGAGAGCGCCGAGCAGTTGCCCCACCGTCCGCGCGCCGAGGATCGGCGCGGTCACCCCCGGCCGGTCCCGGATCCACGCCAACGCCACCTCCAGCGGCGACACACCCAGCCCACCGGCCGCGGTCGCCACCGCCTCCACGATGCTGGAGCAGCGCGGCTCCAGGTACGTGGCGACGAACCGCTCGAAGTGTGGCGACGCGGCCCGGGAGTCGGCCGGACGACCGTGCCGGTACTTGCCGGTCAGCACTCCCCGGCCCAGCGGGGACCACGGCAGCACGCCGAGGCCGAGCGCGTCGCACGCGGGCAGCACCTCCCGCTCCACGCCCCGTTCCAGCAGCGAATACTCCACCTGGGCGGCGACCACCGGCGCCCGGCCCGGCCAGGCGGTCTGCCAGGCGGCGGCCCGCGCGGTCTGCCAACCGGAGAAGTTCGACACACCGACGTAGCGGACCTTGCCGCTGGCCACCGCGTGATCCAGAGCGGCCAGGGTCTCTTCGAGGGGGGTGTCCGGGTCGTAGCCGTGCACCTGGAACAGGTCGACGTGGTCGGTGCCGAGCCGGCGCAGCGACGCGTCCAACGTCCGCAGCAGGTGCCCCCGGGAGCCGTCCCGGCGTCGGCCACTGCCCGGCCGCAACCCGGCCTTGGTGGCGATCAGCAGCTCCTCGCGGGGCACGAGGGAGCCCAGCAGCGAGCCGATCACCGACTCGGCGTCGCCGTCGCCGTACACGTCGGCGGTGTCGATCAGGTTGCCGCCCGCGTCCAGGTAACTCTTCAGCTGGGCGGCCGCATCGTCGGCGTCGGTGTCCCGGCCCCAGGTCATGGTGCCGAGCGCGAGCCGGGAAACCGCCAGCCCGCTTCGGCCGAGCGGTCGCTGTTGCATGGGTGAACCTTATTTCGAACCTGCCGCCACGGATATCCTCGCTCCCGTATCTCTGCCGGTTCTGCCGGTTCCGCCGCCCGGTGCTGTCCCGATGGAGGGGGGACCAAAGGGGTCGAGCCGGTGATCGACTCCGTTATCGGCATTGCGTAACCTGGTGCGACCTGTGCCACGGATGGGGGAGGACCAGTGCGACTCGGGCTCAGTCTTGGATATCAGACGGCGTGGAGCACACCGGCCGACCACCTGGCGCTGGCGCAGGAGGCGGACCGGCTGGGCTATTCGGTGGTGTGGGCGGCGGAGGCCTACGGCTCCGACTCGCCCAGCATGCTGGCCTGGATGGCCGGCCAGACCGAACGGATCGACGTCGGTGCCGCGGTGATGCAGATCCCGGCCCGTACGCCGGCGGCCACCGCGATGACCGCTGCCACCATCGACGCGCTCTCCGGTGGCCGGTTCCGCCTCGGCCTGGGCGTCTCCGGCCCGCAGGTCTCCGAGGGCTGGCACGGTGTGCGTTTCGCCAAGCCCCTCGCCCGGACCCGCGAGTTCGTCGACATCGTGAAGCTGGCCGTCGCCCGCAAGGAGGTGGCGTACGACGGCGAGCACTACACGCTGCCGCTGCCGGACGGCCCCGGTAAGGCCCTGCGGCTGGGCTTCCACCCACCCCGCGAGCACATACCGATCTACCTGGCCGCGGTCGGTCCGAAGAACCTGGAGCTGGCGGGCGAGATCGCCGACGGCTGGCTGGCCGTCTTCTACGCCCCGGAGTTCGCCGAGGAGCAGCTCGCCTCGGTGCGCGCCGGGCGGGCCAAGGTCGGCAAGGAGCTGGCCGGCTTCGACGTGGTGCCGTCGGTGCCCGTGGTGATCGGTGACGACGTGGCGTCCTGCGCGGAACTGGTGCGCTGGTACGCGGCGCTGTACGTGGGTGGCATGGGCAGCCGCCAGCAGAACTTCTACAACCAGCTCGCCACCCGGATGGGGTACGGCGACGCCGCCCGCGAGGTGCAGGACCTGTACCTGGCCAAGCGGCAGCGCGACGCCGCCGCCGCCGTACCGATGGAGTTCATCGACCGGACGTCGCTGCTCGGCCCGAAGGAGCGCGTCGCCGAGCGGATGCGGGAGTACGCCGCAGCCGGCGTCACCACGCTGTCGGTGACCCTGTTCGTGGCCGACCGGGAGAGCGGTGTGCAGACCCTGCGTACCGTCGCCGAGGCACTTGACCTTTCCGGAGTTGGCGAGTGACCTGGGTCGAGGCCATCGTCCTGGGCATCGTCCAGGGACTGACCGAGTTCCTTCCGGTCAGCTCGTCGGGGCATCTGCGGATCACCTCGGCGATCTTCTTCGACCGTGACGCCGGCGCGTCGTTCACAGCGGTCACCCAGCTCGGCACCGAAGCGGCCGTGTTGATCTACTTCGCCAAGGACATCTGGCGGATCACCCGGACCTGGCTGGTGGGCATCCGGGACAAGTCAGTGCGGTCCAGCCTCGACTACCGGATGGGCTGGTACGTGATCGTCGGGTCCATCCCGATCGGGCTGTTCGGTTTCCTGTTCAAGGACCAGATCAAGACGGCCGGGCGCAACCTGTGGGTGGTGGCGACCACGCTGATCGTGTTCGCGTTCGTGCTGGCGTTCGCCGAGTACTGGGGTCGGCAGACCCGCACCCTGGAGAACTTCCGGATGAAGGACGGCATCGTGATGGGCTTCGCCCAGGCGATGGCGCTGGTCCCCGGGGTGTCCCGCTCCGGCGGCACGCTCACCGCCGGCCTGCTGCTCAACCTGACCCGGGAGGCGGCGGCACGGTACTCGTTCCTGCTGGCCATCCCGGCGGTGGTGATGTCCGGCGTGTTCAGCCTCGGGGACGTCTTCGAACCGTCCGCCCCGGGCACGTCCACGCCGTCGGTCGCCCAGATGATCGTGGCCACGGTCATCGCCTTCGCCATCGGGTACGCGGCCATCGCCTGGCTGCTGCGCTATGTCGCCCACCACACCCTGTACGTCTTCGTGCTGTACCGGGTCGCGCTGGGCACCCTGGTCCTGGCCCTGCTGCTGACCGGCACGATCAGCGCCACCTGACCCACCCGTCGACGGCCCCGGCCCGCCTTCGGGCGGACCGGGGCCGTCGGTGTACCGCCCGACACCACATCGCCGATGTGGGGGTATCCGGGCAGCGGGACACCCCCAGATCGGCGAACCGGTGTCGATCAACCCGGACGGCCGGCCGTGGCCCGTGGAGGTTGACGCGGCGGGGGAGGCCCTAGGGTGGTCGGTGTGGCGACCCTTCTGCTTCTGCGACACGGCCGGACCACGGCGAACGCCGATGGCGGCCTGGCCGGCCGGCAACCGGTCGAGCTGGACGACACCGGGCGCGCCCAGGCCGTCGCGGTGGGCGAGCGGTTGCGGGCGGTGCCCCTGGCCGCCGTCGTGACGAGCCCGCTGATCCGTTGCCGGCAGACCCTGGAGCTGGCGCTGCCGCAGGCCACGCCGGTCATCGAGGACGGGCTGATCGAGTGTGACTACGGCAGCTGGGAGGGGCAGCCGCTGAAGAAGCTCGCCAAGGAGCCGCTCTGGCCGGTGGTGCAGCAGCGCCCCAGCGCTGCGGTCTTCCCCGACGGCGAGGCGATGGCGGCGATGTCCGCCCGGGCGGTGGCGGCGGTTCGCTCGTGGGACGCCCGGGTGAGCGCCGAGCACGGTCCCGAGGCGGTGTGGCTGGCGTGCAGCCACGGTGATGTGATCAAGGCCATCGTGGCGGACGCGCTCGGCGTACACCTGGATGCCTTTCAGCGGATCGTGGCCGACCCGGCGTCGGTGACGGCGATCCGGTTCACGCCACTGCGACCGTTCCTGGTCCGGCTCAACGACACCGGCGGTGACCTCTCGGGCCTGAGAAGAACTCATAAACCGACGAGTGGTGACGTGGCTTACGCCGAGATCGTCTGTCCCACCGGCCGCCTTCCCGGAAGGATCGCGGACATGC
>NZ_JBSFBM010000342.1:0-7150 GCF_053592955.1 Micromonospora sp. NPDC002411
GGTCCCCAACGGTCAGTAGCGCCAGGGGTGCCCGGTCTCGCGGTATTCCTCCACCGGCACCAGCGGCACACCGGGTGCCATCCGGTCGACGTAGAGCCGACCCTCCAGGTGGTCGATCTCGTGAGCCACCAGCCGGGCCATGCCGAACTCGAACGACGTGATGACCCGGCTGCCGTCCCACTGGGCATGCTCCACGTCGAGCCGGAGCGGTCGAGGCACCAGACCCCGGTGGTCGAAGAAGGAGAGGCAGCCCTCGTACTGCTCGTCGGTGTCGGGGCCGGCGTCGACCACCCGGGGGTTGAGCAGCACGACCGGCTCCGCCGAGCGGTCCGGGGGGCGGACCACCGCCGCCGCCCGGCCGACGCCGAGCTGCGGTGCGGCCACCCCCACCCCCTTGCTGAACGGGTGCAGCTCGTCGAGCCGGGCCAGGGCCGTGGTGAGCCGGTCGACCAGGTCCCGGGCGACGGGTTCCTCGACGGGCAGGTCGAACGGCCGGACGTGTTGGCGGAGCAGGTCGTCGCCGCGTTGCACGATGCCGAGACCGCGCATCCGGTCGCTGGGCCGTACCCGGGTGCCGCCGGGGCCGCTGTCGGGTTCCGCTTCCGGTCGGGCTCGGAACCGCCACTGCATCCGGTAGCGGGCGTTCAGCGGGGGGTCGTCGGTCTGCCAGTCGTAGATCGCCCGGTCGCCCTCGTCGTGCCGCTGCGGTGCCGTCCGCAGCGGGCCCTCCTCCGCGGAGAGGGAGGTTTCCACGCCCCAGACCTGCGGGTCGAGCGGCGCGGGCAGGTCGAGGCGTACGGCGAGCTGCCGGGTGGGCAGCCGGACCGCCCGCTGGAACCAGGGGCCCCACTTCTCGTGACCGACGCTGTACGCGTACTCGATGGTGGCCCGGTCGCCCGGGTAGAGCGGGAACCGCCGCTCCCCGTTCTCGAAGAGCAGCCAGATCTCCTTGAACGCGTCCCGGTCGTGCTTGGCACGCCAGTGCATCGGCTCCGGCTCGCCGCCGCCGTCGTCGCGGCGGGCCTGTAGTTGCAGCTCGGCGAAGGTGAGCGGGTGTTCCCGGTGGTGCCGGTTGGAGCGGCCGGGGTCGTTCGGGTAGCGGTCGACGGCGACCCGGACCAGGTAGCGGGTGACCGGCTCGGTGCCGGCGTTGTACAACTCGCGGTGGATCACACACCGGTAGCCGTCGTCGGTGTGGGTGAGGGTGGCGAGCTCCCGCTCCACGACGAGGCCGGTGCCCGGTGGCAGCCACTGCCCGGGCGCGTACTGCTCGCGGGACGGGTTGCCCGCGCGGGCGTGGCGGAGGTCGTCGTACTCCCGGAAGCGCTGCCAGATCGCGCCGCTGGCCTCCAGGACGGCCTCGGCGCGGCGGGCGAAGTCCTCGGTCGGCCGGTGCCGGCGTCCCTCGACGTGGCTCACGTACGAGGGGTCGAACCCCATCAGGACGGCTAGTTGTTTCTTGGACAGCCCTCGCCCGGTCCGTTGCCGGGCGAGCTCGGCCGCGAAGGAGTCGGCAGCCCGTTCGAGGGGTGAGGTCGTCATCGGCTTCCTCGTGGCCGGGGGATATAAGTTTCACGTTCCGTGGCCGAGTGCACACGTATCTGGCATCTTGTCGACACTCTGATTGACAATTCACCGATAGACATCGATCCTGCGGCAGCGTTTTCCTGCGGATCCGCCGGGTAGTAGCCGAGGTGGGGCGCTTCTCCCACCGGGCAACACGCGTGACCTGGGCCTCTCGATGTGACCAAGGTGAGGCTTCCCTTAGACCCGAGGGCGTGGTTAGGCTAGCCTTAGCTCAGGACGGCAGTGGTCGTCCGCCGGGGCGCACATTCCTCGGTCACGCGGACGGGGGATCTCAGGTGACAGCGGTGCTGCCGGGGCGGGACGTGACCGCCACGCCACTCGCCCCCGTCACCGCGGCGTTGCGCGCCATGTTCGGCACCGACGATCTTCCGGGCCTCGCCCCGGGCCTCCTGGTCGACGACGAGTTCGGCTGGTCACCCGCCACCACCCTGATCGACGGCAGCCGGCTGGCGGAGCTGCTGAACGGCGCCGCCACCCGCTGGGGTGGCACCCCGCACGCCTGCGCCGCACTGGCCTGGAAGTCGTACAGCTACTGGACCGCGCTGCCGGTCGTGCTCGGCTGGGCCTCGGCCCGGCGGGTGCCGCTGTTCGATCCGGCCGACGTCTTGATCCACTTCGAGGACCACCGGCAGCTGCTCACCATGGGCCTGCGCCGTGGGATCACCGTGGCGGTGCTGCCGAGTGATCCGCTGGCGCTCGCCGGCCTGCCGGAGGTGCGGGTCGTCGCCGACGAGGCCGAGCTGCTGACCGCGCTGCGCGTCTCCCTGCTCGACTCCCACCTGGCGCCGCTCATCACCGCCATCCAGGCGGAGGTCCGGGTGGGCACCCGGACGCTGCTCGGCTCGGTCGCCTCCGGCATCGCGCACGGCATTCTCCGGGCTGCCGACGGCCTGCCCGGCTCGACGGTGCAGAGCATCGACACACTGCTCGGTGCCCTCGATCTGACCGACCTGATCGAGCTGGTGCCCGGCCCGACCGGTGAACCGACAGTGCAGCGGCGCACCTGCTGCCTCGCCTTCACCCTCCCCCGGCCGAAGGTCTGCCAGGGCTGCTGCGTCCGCTGAGCCTCAGTCGGTCAACGGCCGGACGTCCCACACCCACACCCCGCCGGTGAAGACCGGTTGGATGCCGGTCAGTTCGGTCATCCCCCGACGCAGCGCGTCCTCGTGCTCGTGTGGGCCGAGGATGACCACTCCGGCCCGCCAGAACCGCAGGTCGTCGACCGCTCGGACCCGGCTCTGCGGGGTGATCGGCGGCACCGCCCCGGTACGACGGATGGTGGCGAAGAAGCTGCTGGTGGGACGTGGTGTGGCCCCGAACAGCGCGACCTTGGGTGGATCGGCGCTGGGCCGGGTGTCCGGGCCGAGGAAGTAGCCGCGGGCCAGCGGCATGTCCAGCCGGGTCGTCGCGGACCAGCGCAGCGGTTCCGCGTAGGTGCTGTCCGGCAGCGGCAGGGCCACCACACTGCGCCCACCGGCCACGTACGGACGCCACGCCCCACTGGTCACGAAGGTGGGAACGGGGTCGAGATGGGCGACGGGCAGCGGGGTCGGCACGATCGGGAGCAGGGCCATCACGAGCACTGTGGCGGTGACGAAGCGGATCTGTCCCCGGGCTGCCGGGTGCGAGGCGGCCAGTTCGCGGGCGCGTTCGGCACCGTAGGCGAGCAGCAGCCCGATGATCGGGGTGATCGCCAGCGCCCACCGGGTCGGCACCACCGAGTGCAGGATGGGCAGGTTCTCCAGCGCCGCCCAGGGGCCCGGCACACCCGTCCCCTTGTTGTCGAAGCGAACCTCGCGGCCCAGCGAGAGCACCGCGAAGAGCAGCCCGAGCCCGGCCAGCGCGAGCACGACGACCGAGCGGCGCAACCACCAGACCAGGGCGATCACCAGCACGACCAGCGCCCAGCCGAAGAAGCTGTTCTCCTCTGTCGGGTTCTTGGCCAGGCCTGCGGCGGTGCGTGGGCTGCCGGCGAGTGACTCCCGGGAGTACGCGACGAACGAGGCGAGGTCGCTGGAGTAGCCGCGGATCAGGCGGGACAGCCCGGAGTACGCGCCCGGGCCGAAGAACTGCACGTACAGGGGGTACGCCAGCAGCAGCCCGGCGACCCCGGCCGCGACGGCGAGACCGGCGAGGAAGGGCCGGGTCCGTGCTCGGAGATCGGCGCGGCCGAGGGCGAGCACGCCGATGACCACACCGAGCCCGATCGCTGTCATCAGCAGGATCTCCAGATTGAGGAAAGCCTGCCAGACGATCACGAGCGCGAGGAGGACGCCGTTGCGCAGCCAGCGGCCCGGCTCGCCGAGACGCAGCGTGCGCCAGATGATCAGTGGAACGACGAACTGCGACACGATGTTCGGGTGCCCGTTGGCGTGCGACACCATGGCGGGCGCGAACGCGCAGAAGCCGGCGCCCAGCCAGGCGGGCCCGCGGCTGCCGATCAAAACCCGGGAGAGCAGGAAGTACCAGGCGGTCGCTGTGGCAATCATGCCGGCAGTGAGAAAGACCAGGAATGCCGCCCGAGGCCCGAACAGGAGGGTGATAGGCGTAAATGGTAACGAAATGGATAATACGGACGTGTTCGCCATCAAATTGACGCCGTCCGGGACGTTCATCTGATCCGAATGGAACGGGTAGGCGAAATGCGTGATTACCCGCGCACCGTGCGCCATCATCCATTCGAACTGCGACTGATCGGACTCGTTGTCGCGTACCGCGCCGCCGGGGTCGAGCCAGAGTCGACACGTGACCCAGAAGCCGAGCACCAGGAAGCTCAGCACGGCGGCCAGGTCGGCCACCTTCCCCCGGCGTGGCCGCCGAGCATCAGCCGAGGCCCCCTCCACCGACGCAGCGGCCGGGCCGTCGCCGTCGCCGGGCGCGTCCGATTCGGGAGTAGTCATGACAATTCATAGGGTAGTCACGGGCTGACGCTGCCGTGACATGTTTCGGGGTACTGCCGTACTATGTGCCGGGTTCGCCGACGCCGATCACGAACCCACCCCCCGACCACAATTCGGCCACCCCCGATGCCCCGATTCTTCTGCCGTCCCAGCGGATGATTCACTCTGTCGGTCCAGGCACGGGTCGAGTTCATATCGTGAGGAATCGACGCATGGCAGATATCACTGGGGATCAGCGCGTGCAGTCCGAGGTGCTGGAAGGCCTGGCGACGGCTGTCAACCACCGTCGCTGGTTCATCGAGCTGGCAGTGCCGTACCTCGGCGACGACCCCATCGAGATCGGCAGCGGCCTCGGTGACTACGCGCTGGAGTGGTCAGAGCTGCTGCCGCGGTTCACCGCCACCGAGGCCGACCCGGACCGGCTGTTGCAGCTCAAGGAGCGCCTCGCCGAGCGACCGAACATCGACGTCCGGCAGATGCTGCTGCCGCACAGCGAGCGGGGCGACTACAGCGCCGCGGTCTCGTACAACGTCCTGGAGCACATCGAGGACCACGTGGGCGCGCTCAGCAGCATGCGCGACCTGGTCCGACCCGGCGGTGCGGTGATCATCATCGTGCCGGCGTTCCAGTTCGCGATGAGCCCGGCCGACATCGCCACCGGGCACGTCCGCCGCTACACGAAGAAGACCCTTCAGGCGGCGATGACCGAGGCCGGCCTGACCGTCGAGAAGATCCACTACGCCAACGCACTGGGGTTGATCGGCTACTTCATGGCGACCAAGGTCTTCCGGCTGATGCCGAAGGAGGGCCCGATGGTCAAGGTGTACGACACCGTCGTCCTGCCCGCCACCAAGGCCGCCGAGCAGCTCGTCCGCCCCCCGTTCGGCCAGTCCGTCTTCGCGGTGGCCCGCGTCCCCTCCTGACCCACCCGGCCCGCGATCTCGCGCGCCCAGCCCGGTCGATCATGGAGTTGTGGTGCCAGGTTTATTACCTGACGGGTGTTTTGACACCACCACAACTCCATGATCGACGAGACGGGGCGGGACGGCGTGGCGGGTTACTCCTTGATCTGGTACGTCGGGCGGATCACCGCACGGGCCAGGGTGTGGAACGTGAGGTTGAAGCCGACGTAGGCCGGGCTGGCGTCCGGAGTCAGATCCAGGCGCTCGACGTCCACGGCGTGCACCGCGAAGACGTACCGGTGCGGACGGTCGCCGGCCGGCGGAGCCGCCCCGCCGTACCCCTGCTCGCCGTAGTCGTTGCGGACCGAGAACGCTCCGCCGAGGTCGGTGCCCGCCGCGCCACCGGCCCCCGTGGGCAGCTGCGTGACGCTGACCGGCACGTTCACCAGCACCCAGTGCCAGAAGCCGCTGCCGGTCGGCGCGTCCGGGTCGTAGCAGGTCACCGCGAAGCTCTTCGTCTCGGCGGGGAAATCCGACCAGGTCAGCTGCGGCGAGACGTTCTCGCCCCCGGTGCTGCCGTGCGCGTGCCGCGCGTCCATCGGCTCGCCGTTCTGCACGTCGTCGCTCGTCAGCGTGAACGAGGGCAGCGTCGGCAGCAACTCGTACGGGTCCGGGGCAATCGGTCGTTCCAGGGTCATCGGGACGAATCCTTCCGGTGTGCGGAAATACCAGCCTCTTCTTACCCCGCGCTGTCCCTTCCGACGAGCGGCACCGTGGTTTTCCGGAGTTACGGTGGAGTTCGGGGGAACGTTCCTCAGGGGGACATCGTGGCCGGCATCTGGCGGGACTTCGCGGTAGCTGCCCTCACCGCGTTCCGCCGCCGGGACGCCCGGGCCATCGCCGACGAACGCCGACGAGCAGTCGAGCGACTGGCCGAGGAGACGATCCGCGACGAGCGGCGGAGCGCGGACCCGCCGGAGTGACCGGGACGTGGGACGCCGCAACCCTCCGGGACCAACAGTCAAGATGATCTGATGTGGCGGATCGTCCGATCCCGGCCGGTGGTCACCGCAGAGACGCACCGACCGACGCTGTTCGAGGTCTTCTTCGACCTCGTGCTCGTCTTCGGGCTCATCCGGGTCACCACGTTCATGAGCGAGCGACCCACGTCGGTGACGCTGGTGCAGGGCCTGCTCGTCCTCATACTGCTGTGGAACTCCTGGCTGGTCTATGCCTGGCTGGGCAACTACGTCCGGCTCGACGTCGGGTTGATCCGGGCGGGCGTCGCCGTGGCGATGGCAGCCGTCTTCCTCATCGCGTTGGTCCTCCCCGAAGCCTGGGAAACCGGCAGGGGTACGAGGACACCCCGGCTGATCCTGGTGCTGGCGTACGTCGTGGTGCGGTCGACCCAGTTCGCCCTCTTCTACTGGGCGTCGGTGGACGATCCTCGGCGACTCAGAACCGTTCGGCTCTACGCCCTCACCACAGCGCTGTCCTCGATCCCACTCGTCCTCGGAGCCGTGTTCGGCGGCACCGCGCAGATCCTGCTCTGGGCAGCGGCGCTCATCGTCGACATGGGCGGTGGGGTGCTCGCCCTGCTGGTGGGCGGGTGGCCGGTACGCAGCCCCGGCCACTTCGCGGAACGGCACGGCCTGGTGGTGATCATCGCGCTCGGAGAATCCCTGATCTCGGTCGGCGCCGGGGTCGGAACCCAGATGATCCACTGGCCGACCTTGGCGGCAGCGCTACTCACCCTCACCG
>NZ_JBSFBM010000343.1:0-7120 GCF_053592955.1 Micromonospora sp. NPDC002411
GGCACCGGGTCCATCTGTAACGACCCGGGGGCCGAGGTCATTCCGGCCCCGTGGCACCCGGTGAAGCGGGGTGCCGGACGGGGCGGGGTCCAGTTGTAACGACCCGGGTTCGGGGGTCATTCCCGGGGGCGGACCATCGCGCCGATAGGCCGTGGTCCTGTGATCGTCAGGGTGTGTAACGACCCCGACCCGGCCATGATTCCGGCCGACGCGTGGCCCCGACCACACGCCGATATCACCCAAACGGAACAAACCACACGGCCAGCCCGACCCCAGGCACCACACCACCCACGCCGGCGGGCAGAACACCCCCAGCTCATGCATGATCCACACGACTTCGCTGATGTCGCGGTATCCGGGAGGGTTTGATACCGCGACTTCGCCGAACGGAGTCGATCATCCCTATTCGGGAGGTTCGGGCGGCGTTGCGAAGGTGGTCGTCGAGGCGCGGCGATCTGCTCGGCGAGCGACCCGACCAGCCCCGGGTGGCATCGCCCGATGACGTCATCGAGGTACCCAGGGCGCGGCGTGGCGGATCAGGGAGACAGTCGACGCCCTGCTCAGAGCCCGGAAAATCGGTTGAGACGACGTGTCGACGCCGGCAGGCTGAAGTCTCCGCCACCCCACGTCCGGAGGACTTTCCATGCGCCTGCTCCGAGATCTGTGGGGCACCTCGACGCGCCGTATGACGGTCGTGGTCATTCTGATCGTGCTCGGCGCCGCCGGTCAGGCCGGTGCGTCGGCGTTGGCCGGCGCGGTGCTGGTGCACCGCTCGGCCGGTTTCTTCGCCGTGCTGGCCGCGGCGCTGGTCGCCGTGGTCCTCAGCGACCTCGCCGTGAGCCTGCTGATGGCAGGCCTGACCGCGGACTGGTCCGCCGACGTGCGCCGCCGGCTCTGCAGGGTCGCGCTCGGGCAGGACCTGCCGACCCTGGAGACCACCCCGGTGGGCGAGTTGCTCGACCGGATCGACGGGGACGTCTACCAGGTGGCGTCGGCGATCCGTAACCAGGGCACGCGGCTCGCCCAGGGCCTCTGCGTCGGTCTGTTGTCGATGGTCGTGGCGCTGGCCGTGTGGTGGCCGGCCGGGGTGGCGATGCTGCTGCTCACGGTGGTGCTCGCCGTCAGCCTGCGCCGGCCCACGGCCCGGATCGGCCCGGCCCGGATGGCCGAGGAAGAGGCGTGGTCAGACCTGGCCGCGGTCATGGAGGAGGCGGTGCACGGCCAGGACGACGTGCGGACCAGTCTGGCCCGGCCGTACGTGCTGCGGCTGTACGCGCGGCGGGCCGCCGCCGTGCTGTCCCGGGGTCGCCTGGTCTGGGTGCTGTCCGCCAAGGTGGCGTCGGCCGCGACGGCGACGATCCGGGCCGGCATCGGCGTGGTGGTGCTCGGCGGGGCCTGGGCGCTGGCCACCGGCCGGGTCGACGCCGCACGCCTCACCGCCATCTGGCTGTTGGCGTTGGCCTTCGGGGCCACCGCGGAGCATGTCAGTCGGATGGTGCCGGAGATCCAGGAGGCTCTCGGCGCGTGGGCCCGGGTGCAGTTGCTCCAGCGGGCTCGGCAGGAACCCGTCGGTGGCGCCAGCCCGACCGAGGGTGACCTGCGCATCGAGGACCTGACGTTCAGATACCAGGAGGGCGGCCGGGGGGCGGCGCTGCGCGGGCTCAGCCTGACCTTCGCGCGCGGCCGCTCGTACGCGCTGATCGGGCGGACCGGTTCGGGTAAGTCGACACTGGCGAAGGTGCTCACCAGGGCTGTCGACGTGCCAGCGGGATCGGTCTTCCTCGGCGACACCGACCTGGGTGACCTCGACGTCGAGCAACTGCGCCGCTGGGTGGCACTCGTGCCGCAGCGTACGGAGATCCTCGCCGGCACGCTCGCCGAGAACGTCGCACTCTTCGACCCGGACCTGCTCGACGCGGCAGCCCGGGCGCTCGACGAGCTGGGCCTGGCGGGCTGGATCGCCGAGTTGCCGGACGGCTTGGCGACCCGGCTGGGGGAGGGAGGGCACGTGCTCTCCGCCGGTCAGGAGCAGCTGGTGGCGTTCGCCCGGATCCTGGTCCGTGACCCCCATGTGGTGATCCTCGACGAGGCCACCGCACGCCTCGACCCGGTGACCGAGGCGCGGGTGCAGCGAGCCACCGAACGGCTGCTGCGCGACCGGATCGGGATCGTCATCGCCCACCGGCTCTCCTCGGTGCGCCGCTGCGACGAGGTGGTGGTGCTGGCCGACGGCGCGGTGGTGGAGGCCGGCCCGCTGGAGACGTCGACGCGCTTCGCCGAACTGCTGGCCACCAGTCACGCTGCCGCCTACGCCACGGCGGCAACGGCCGGCCGCGCCGGCGGCGGCACCGATCTGCTGGTCGGTCCCGACCCGGCCCGGGACTGGCCAACCGACCCGGCGAGCGCGTGGGCCGAGTCGAACAAGCAGACCGTGCCGGCCGAGCCGGACGAGCAGATCGAGCCGACGACCACGCGGGCTGAGCTGGCCGAGTCAACACCCGCGACGTCCGGGGTGACCCGCGCCGACCCGCCACCACTGCCGCCCGTGCCGCCGGCCCGGACGTTGCGGGAGATCTTCCGGCTCTGCCTCAACGACCCCCGGTACGGGATGGCCGCGATCGGGCTGTTCCTCGGGCTCAGCCTGCTGGGGCTGGACGGGCCAGTGCTCCCCTGGCTCTGGGCCGATCTGGTCGACGGGACCGGCAGCCCGTACCTGCCGGCGATGGGGATCGTGGCCGGGTTGCTGATCACCATGCCGCTGCCGTACTACACCCACGTCTGGTTCCCGGGCTGGTGGGTGCGGCAGATGCTGCGGATCGGTCTGCGCCTGGTGCACGGTCAGACCGGGCCGCGCCGGGTCAGCTCGCACACCCCGGCCGAGGTCGTGGCGCAGGGCGGCGACACCGAGCGGGTGGTCCAGCTCGCCGACAACGTGCTGGACCAGGCGGTCGCGCTGGTCCTGGTCGTCGCCATGACGGCGGTCACCGGCAGTGTCGTGCCGGGGCTGTTCTTCCTCGGGACGATGGTCGTCTCCGGGCTGGCCGCGACGCTGTTCGGGCCGAAGCTCGAACGTGCGGCGCGGGCCACGGTGGCGGCGCGGGCTGCGTTCGCCACGGCGCTGGTCTCCGCGCTGTCCGCGGCGCGGACGGTGAAGCTCGCCGGTGCGACCACGGCGGTGCTACGCCATCTGGCCAGCCTGGACGTGCTGCGCAGCGACCGGCAGCGGCGGGAGATCTCGGTGCAGGTGTGGGCGCGTTCCACGCCCTCGATGGCGAGCGGGCTGTTGCCGATCGGCGCGTGGGCGCTCTACCTGGGCGGGGGACTTTCCGCCGGGGCGGTGCTGGTGGCCGTCTCCACGCTGGGCGCGGCCCGCTGGTTCGCCTGGACCACCGCGTCGTTGATCTCGCAGCTGCCGTCGGCGCGGGTCTGGACCCGGCGCACGGCGGCGATGACCGGAGTGAGCGCGTACTCCGCTGGGGTTCCGGCTGTCGACCTGGCCGCCGGGACGGCGCCGGCGCCGACGCCACCACCTCGGCATCCGCTGCGCCGCCTGGAGCTGCGCGACTTCGGAGTGGTGCACTCCGACGGTACGGTGGCCGTCCGGAATGTCGACCTGACCGTGCAGCGTGGGCAGTTGGTGCTGGTGGTCGGGCCGGTGGGGTCGGGCAAGTCCTCGTTGCTGCGGGCGCTGGCCGGGATCGTGCACCACACCGGTGAGCTGGCCTGGAACGGTGACCCGGTCACCGAGCCGGAGTTGTTCCTGCGCCCCAACCAGGTCGGCTACGTCGGCCAGTTGCCCCGGGTGTTGTCCGGCACGGTCGCCGACAACATCGCGCTCGGGCACCAGGTCGACGCGGCGGGCGCGGTCAGCACCGCCCAGCTCGACCATGACCTGGTCGCCGCCGGCGGTGGGCTCGGTCTGCTCATCGGGCACAAGGGCACCCGGCTCTCCGGCGGGCAGTTGCAGCGGTTGGCGCTGGCCCGCGCGCTGGCACCGCGTACCGAACTGTTGGTCGCCGACGACGTGTCGTCGGCGCTGGACGTCACCACGGAGCTGGCGTTGTGGCAGGCGTTGCGCGACCACGGGGTGACAGTGGTCGGCTCGACCGCGAAGCGGGCGGCGCTGGTCCGGGCCGACCATGTGGTGGTGTTGCTCGGCGGGGCGGTCGCGGCCCAGGGCACCTGGCAGGAGCTGGAGGGCGACTGGTCGCACCTGGCCGGCTGACGGTCGGGCGGTTGCCGGGGTACGGCAGCCGCCCGACCACGTCAGGTGTCAGTAGGCGCGGGCGTACTGGTCAGGCCCGCTGTACGTGACGCCGAGCTTCGCGGCGGCCCGGCGCGGCCAGTACGGGTCGCGCAGCAGTTCCCGGCCGAGCAACACCAGGTCGGCTTCGCCGCTGGCAACGATCTGCTCGGCGTGCTCGGGCTCGACGATCAGGCCCACCGCGCCGGTCGGCACGCCGGCCTCGCGGCGGATCTGGGCGGCCAGCGGCACCTGGTAGCCGGGACCGAGCGGGATGCGCTGCTCGACGCTGACGCCCCCGGACGACGCGTCGACCAGGTCGACGCCGACGCTGGCCAACTCGCCGGCCAGCACCACGCTGTCCTCGATCGTCCAGCCGCCCTCGACCCAGTCGGTGGCGGAGATCCGGGTCAGCACCGGCACGTCCTCGCCGACCGCGGCGCGTACCGCGCGGGCCACCTCCAGGGTGAGCCGCATCCGGGCGGTCCGGTCGCCGCCGTACGAGTCGGTGCGGTGGTTCGTCAGCGGCGACAGGAACTCGTTGAGCAGGTAGCCGTGCGCGGCGTGGATCTCCACGACGGTGAAGCCGGCGTCCAGCGACCGCTCGGCGGCGGTCGCGAACGCCTCGACCACACCGGCGATACCAGCCTCGTCGAGGCTGGTCGGCGTCCGGTAGCCGGCGGTGAACGCCTCGGAGCCGGGCGCGACGGGCGTCCATCCGCCCTCGGCGTCCGGCACACCGCCGCGTTCCGGTGCCCACGGCCGGTACGTGGAGGCCTTGAACCCGGCGTGCGCGAGCTGCACGGCCGGCACCGCGCCGTGGGCGGCGACGAACGCGGTCACCGGACGCCAGGCGTCGACGTGGGCGCCGGACCACAGCCCGGTGTCCTGGGGGCTGATCCGGCCCTCGGGGAGTACGGCCGTCGCCTCGGTCATCACCAGACCGGCGCCGCCGACCGCGCGACTGCCGAGGTGGGTCAGGTGCCAGTCGGTGGGCAGACCGTCAGGGCCGGAAGAGTACTGGCACATCGGGGCCATGGCGATCCGGTTGGGCAGTGTGACGCCACGCAGGGCCAGGGGGGTGAACAGGGAGCTCATGGGGGACATCCTCTCGAAACGGCAAAGGCGACGGGCCCCCGGGGAGAGGGGCCCGTCGCCGTACCGGGTGATGTGGTCAGGCAGGAACAGGGGTCAGGTCGGGCCGGGTCTCCGCGACCGGCTCCGGCTCGGTCAGGTCGCGTCGACCGGCGGACTCGTACGCGACCCGGTCGAGGGTGCCCTCGCGGGCGGCGACGACGGTCGGCACCAGAGCCTGCCCGGCCACGTTGGTGGCGGTGCGGATCATGTCCAGGATCGGGTCGATGGCCAGCAGCAGGCCGGCGCCGGCGAGCGGCAGGCCCAGCGTGCTGAGGGTCAGGGTCAGCATCACGATCGCGCCGGTCAGGCCGGCGGTGGCCGCCGAGCCGACCACCGAGACGAAGGCGATCAGCAGGTAGTCGGTCAGGCCGAGCTGCACACCGAACACCTGGGCCACGAAGATCGCGGCGAGTGCCGGGTAGATGGCGGCGCAACCGTCCATCTTCGTGGTGGCGCCAAACGGCACCGCGAACGAGGCGTACTCGCGGGGCACGCCGAGACGCTCGACGGAACGCTGGGTCACCGGCATGGTGCCCACCGAGGAGCGGGACACGAACGCCAGCTCGATGGCCGGCCAGGCACCGGCGAAGAAGCGCAGCGGGTTGAGCCGGCCGGCGAGGATCAGCACCAGCGGGTAGACGACGAACAGCACGATGGCGCAGCCGACGTAGACGGCGGTGGTGAACTTCGCGAGGGGGGCCAGCAGGTCCCAGCCGTACGAGGCGACGGCGTTGCCGATCAGGCCGAGGGTGCCGATCGGGGCGAGGCGGATGACCCACCAGAGCGCCTTCTGGACGATCTCCAGCAGGGAGCGGTTGAACGCCACGAACGGCTCGGCGGCTTCGCCGACCAGCAGGGCGGCGGCACCCACGACGACGGCGAGGAAGACGATCTGGAGGACGTTGCCCTCGACGAACGCGCCGATCGGGTTGGTGGGCACGATGCCGGTGAGGAAGTCGGTCCACGAGCCGGTCTTCTTCGGTGCGGCAGCGCCACCCAGGTCGAGGCTCACGCCCCGGCCGGGGTTGGTGAGCAGGCCGAGCCCGATGCCGATGCTCACCGCGATCAGGGCGGTGATGCCGAACCACATCAGCGTCTTGAGGGCGAGCCGGGCGGCGTTGGCGACACCGCGCAGGCTGACCACGCTGACCACGATGGCGGTGAAGACCAACGGCGGCACGGCCAGCTTGAGGAGCTGGACGAAGAGGCTACCGACGGTGTGCAGGGTGCTGGTCAGCCAGCTCAGGTCGTTGGTGCGGGCCAGGA
This sequence comes from Micromonospora sp. NPDC002411, assembly GCF_053592955.1. Lineage (NCBI taxonomy): Bacteria > Bacillati > Actinomycetota > Actinomycetes > Micromonosporales > Micromonosporaceae > Micromonospora > Micromonospora sp. NPDC002411. Next base: position 6,647 of record NZ_JBSFBM010000343.1, read on the forward strand.
AGCCCAGCGCGACGCCGAGCACGAGGCCGAGCAGGATCTGCACGGAGAAGGGAATCTTGCGCAGGCTGAAGGGCATGTTCTATCCATTTGTCCGGTCTGATTCAGGGCAGGCGTGAAAGCGCGGCTAGCCCGGACAGATGCCACTGGCCTGCAGTCGGAGATCGACATACAGGCGGACAGTGAGGCCCCAGACATTGGTCATCTTCGCCGACGTTACGCCGATTTCCGCTCATCGGAAGGAGCGGTCGGCGTGAGGCTCCTTACAGCGGTTGAACTTTCCGCTGCCAGGGCCAGTGCGGTGGCGGTGGCCACACCCCACAGCACGGCGAGTGCGAGGATCAGCCGTTCCAGCACGCCCACGAACGTGCCCCGACCGAGGCACCGCCCGCGTCGAGCCGGGCGGGGTGACCGTGTCGGCCGAGGACCAGCAGGGCGTACGCCACTGGGTTTTCTGCGATCGGCGACTACCCGGCG
>NZ_JBSFBM010000344.1:0-7082 GCF_053592955.1 Micromonospora sp. NPDC002411
GTGGGCGGCGGGCGACGATCCTGCCTGTCGGGACCAGGCTCGCGACTGCCTGGAAACCCAGGTGCGGCCCGCGGAGCCGCACCGCCGGGGCTGGCGCCGCGAAACGCCGCGCTCCGGCCGGTTGGAACGAACGTTCGAGGCAATCGAACACTCGTTCTAACTGCTGCTGACAGTACACCTCCCCTCCGACGAAAATGCAACGTGTGACGCGCCGGGTGTGCCAGCCGCGCGAACCGGGGTGAGCCGACACCGACCCAACCGGGAAGAATGGCGACATGCAGCCACACCCGAACGTACGAGCGGCGCAGGCCACGCCCACCGCCGGCAGCCACGCCGAGGTGGCGTGAGCACCGCACCGGAGCTGGTCACGTTGCACGTGTGGCGGACCTCCCGCGGCGCGCTGCCCCGGGCGCTGACCCGGATGGCGGTCGACCCCCGCCGGCTGCGCGCCCTCCCGGGCGCCCGTTTCGGCAAGCTGTTGGGCACCGGGACCGGCACCGGGTTCGGGCCGGGCGACGCCGACCTGACCCGGTGGGCGGCGCTGACCGTCTGGGACTCCCCCGCCACCGCGGCCGACTTCGACGACTCGACGGTCGGGCGCGCCTGGGCCCGCATCGCCCGTGCCTCCGCCCGGGTCGACCTGCGCCCGCTGACCAGCCGGGGCGAGTGGTCCGGTCAGCAGCCGTTCGGCGACCCGCCGGGTGGCCGGGTCACCGGCCCGGTGCTGGCGCTGACCCGGGCTCGGTTGCGGGCCCGCCGGGCGGCCACCTTCTGGCGGGCGATCCCCCCGGTGGCCGCCGCCCTGCGCGACGCGCCCGGGCTGCTGGCCCGGTTCGGGGTCGGGGAGGCACCGCTGGGTTGGCAGGGCACGGTGAGCGTGTGGCGCGACCCGACGGACCTGGTGGCGTTCGCGTACCGTCACCCGGAGCACCGGGCGGCGATCATGCGAACCCCCACCGAGGGTTGGTACGCGGAGGAGCTGTTCGCCCGGTTCGAGGTGCTCGACGTGGTCGGCGACCGGTCGGTGCTCGGATGGGTCGCCGACGGTGGCCCGGCAACGGTGAAGGGTGGACGGGCATGAGGTTGGTGCGCTGGACGCCGGACGATCTCGTCCGGCGGCTGGACGACGTGGTGGCCGTCTACGGCGAGGCGATGGGATACCGCACCGACCTGCTGGAGGCCCGGCGCGGCTACATCGCCACCCACGTCCGCCGCCCGGGTTTCCGGGCGGTCGCCAGCCTGACCAGCGAGGGTCACCTCGCCGGCTTCGGCTACGGCTACCTGGGCGCCTCCGGCCAGTGGTGGCACGACCAGGTGCACCGAGCGCTGGACGCACCGACCCGTCAACGCTGGCTCACCCACTGCTTCGAGGTGGTCGAGCTGCACGTCCGGCCGCCGGCGCAGGGGCACGGTCTGGGCACCGGGCAGCTGCGCGCGCTGCTCGGCATGGCCGAGGGTGACACCACGCTGCTGTCCACCCCGGAGGCCGACGAGCAGACCTCACGGGCCTGGCGGCTGTACCGGCGCTTCGGTTTCGTCGACGTGCTGCGCAACTTCCACTTTCCCGGCGACGAGCGGCCGTTCGGCGTACTCGGTCGGGATCTGCCACTCGACCCACCGGCGTCATGACCCGGCGGATCTCCTGGGCGCTGCTCGCCGTCCTGGTGCTCGCCCAGATCTGCTACCCGCTCACCACCGGCGACACCCGGGCCGGGCTCACCGTGGCCACCGTCGTGCTCGGTTGGCTGCTCTCGGTCGGCCACGCGCTGCTCAGCCGGGGCCCGCGGGTCGCGGCGGCGCTGGTCGCGGTGGCCACCGGCGGCGGGTTCGCGATCGAGGCGATCGGGGTGGCCACCGGTGTGCCGTTCGGCAGCTACGACTACTCCGGCGAGCTGGGCCCCAAACTCGCCGGGGTGCCGCTGATCATTCCGCTGGCCTGGACCTGGATGGCCTGGCCGGCCTGGCTGGCCGCGGTCCGGCTCACCAGCGGCGGGTCGACGACCAGCACCGGCGGCGGATCGACGGTCGGTCGATGGGCGGGGAGGATCGCCCTGGCCACCGTCGGGCTCGCCGCCTGGGACCTCTTCCTCGATCCGCAGATGGTGGCCGAGGGCTACTGGGTCTGGCGCGACGCCACCCCGGCGTTGCCCGGCCTGCCCGGCATCCCGGTCAGCAACTACCTGGGCTGGCTGCTCTTCGCGGTGCTGATGATGAGCGCGCTCCGCCCGCTGGCCGGGCCCGCCGCCGAACGCACCGACCGGCGGGACCACCCGATGACCGCGCTCTACCTGTGGACGTACTTCTCCAGCATCCTGGCCCACGCCGTCTTCCTCGACCTGCCCGCCTCGGCGCTCTGGGGCGCCGCCGGCATGTCGGTGACCGCGATACCGCTGGCGGTGACAGTGCTGCGCGCCCGCCGGGCTCGTGAGACCCGCCAGGAGGACCACCAGCCGCACCGGCCCGGCGTCGACGCGACCCGATGACCGTCCTGCTCGCCCTGCTCGTCGCCGTCGCCGCGTTGACCGGGCACACCTGGCTCAACGCCGTCCGCTGGCTGCGCCGGCCCACCGACCGGCCCACCCCGGTCGACGAGCCGGTCGCCGTGCTGCTGCCGCTGCGCGACGAGGCCGCCCGGGTCACCGGATGCCTGCGTGCCCTGCTCGCCCAACGCGGCGTGCCCGGGCTGCGCATCGTGGTCCTCGACGACGGGTCCACCGACGGCACCGCCGACGTGGTCCGCGCGGTGGCCGGCGACGACCCCCGGGTCACGCTGCTCACCGGGGTCTCGCCGCCGCCGGGCTGGCTGGGCAAGCCGCACGCCTGCTGGCAGTTGGCCGCCCGGGCCGACCCCGACGCCACCGCGCTGGTCTTCGTCGACGCCGACGTGGTGCTCGCCCCGCACGCCGTGGCCGCGGCCGTCACCGAGCTGCGCGCCGCCGGCGCGACGCTGCTGTCGCCGTACCCCCGGATCGTGGTGGCGACGGCGGCCGACCGGCTGGTGCAGCCGCTGTTGCAGTGGCTCTGGCTGACCTTCCTGCCGCTGCGGGCGATGGAGCGCTCGTCGCGGCCGTCGCTGGCCGCCGCGGGCGGCCAGTTCCTGGTGCTGGACCGGGCCGGCTACACCGCCGCCGGCGGGCACGCCGCGGTCGCCGACAAGATCCTGGAGGACGTCGAGCTGGCCCGGGCGGTCAAGCGGGCCGGTGGGCGGATCGCCCTGGCCGACGGGTCCCGGCTGGCCACCTGCCGGATGTACGACGACTGGCCGCAGTTGCGCGACGGGTACTCGAAGTCGCTCTGGGCGTCGTTCGGGCACCCGGGCGCGGCGGCGGCCGTGGTGGCGGCGCTGCTGCTGCTGTACACCGCCCCGCCGCTGATCGCGCTGGTGGGGTTGGCGGCCGGCGCGCCGGGGGTGGCCGCCGTGGGCCTGGCCGGCTATCTGCTCGGGGTGATCGGGCGGGTGCTCACCGCCCGGGCGACCGGGGGCCGGTGGTGGCCCGACGCGCTCGCACACCCCGTGTCGGTCGTGGTCCTCGGTTGGCTGACCCTGCGGTCGTACCATCTGCGAAAGCGACGCCGCCTGACCTGGCGGGGTCGCCCGGTCAGCTAGGAGGGCACGGCATGGCGCGGATCGTGGTCGTCGGCGCCGGGGTGGGTGGCCTCGCCACCGCCGCCCGGCTGGCCGCCACCGGGCACCAGGTGACCGTCTTCGAACGGGCCGACACGGTCGGCGGCAAGCTCGGCCGGTACGCGCACGACACTCCGGCCGGCTCGTTCCACTTCGACACCGGGCCGAGCCTGCTCACCCTGCCCGAGGTGTTCCACGACCTGTTCGAGGCGACCGGGGCCAAGCTCGACGAGTACCTGGACCTGGTCCCGCTGGACCCGATCGTCCGGCACGTCTTCGGAGACGGCGGCCCACCCCTGGACTCGTGCGCCGACCCGGTGGAGTTCGCCACGAGGATCGGCGCCGCCTTCGGCGATCGGGCGGCGACCGACTGGCAGCGGCTGTGGCATCGGGCCGCGCGGGTGTGGAACGCCTCCTCGCGGGACATCCTGCGCCGTACCGTCGACTCCCCGCGCGACCTCGCGTCGCTGGCCTGGCGGGTCGGTGACCTGGCCGCCATCGCACCGGGCCGCACCCTGCGCGGCCTGGGCCGCCGACACCTGTCCGACCCCCGGCTGCGGATGCTGCTGGACCGGTACGCCACCTACACCGGGGCCGACCCCCGCCGGGCGCCGGCGGCGCTGGTCGCGGTCCCGTACGCCGAGCTGACCTTCGGTGGCTGGTACCTGCGCGGCGGGTTGGGCACCCTCGCCGACGCGTTGCTCACCCGCTGTCTGGACCTGGGCGTGGTCGTGCAGACCGACGCCACTGTCACCCGGATCGACGCCACCGGCGGCCGGGTGCACGGGGTACGCCTCGCCGGTGTCGGCGCGCCGGTGCCCGCCGACGTGGTGGTGGCCAACGTGGACGCCCTCACCGTCTACCGTGACCTGCTGCCGCACCCCCGTCGGCTGGCCGGGCTGACCGACCGCAGCCTCGCCGGTTTCGTGCTGCTGCTCGGCGTCTCCGGCAGCACCGGGCTGGCCCACCACAATGTCTTCTTCCCGGGTGACTACGACGCGGAGTTCGACGCGGTCTTCGGTGACCCCGGGCGCGGCGTACGGGCACGGCCGGCGGCCGACCCGACGGTGTTCGTCACAGTTGCCGACGACCCGATGGTCCGTCCGGCCGGGCACGAGGCATGGTTCGTGCTGGTCAACGCCCCACGGCAGGGCACCGCGGCGGGCGCTGTCGACTGGCGACGGCCGGGGCTGGCCGACGCGTACGCCGATCGGATCCTGGAGGTGCTGGCGCGGCGCGGCGTGGACGTGCGCGACCGGGTGCTGTTCCGGGAGGTCCGCACCCCGGCCGACCTGGACGCGGCGACCGGCGCGCCGGGTGGCTCGATCTACGGCACCGCCGGAGGGTTGCTCCGCCCCGCCAACCGGGGCCCGGCGAACGGGTTGTGGCTGGTGGGCGGCTCCACCCACCCGGGTGGCGGGTTGCCGATGGTGACCCTGTCCGCGCAGATCGTCGCCGACGAGATCGGCCCCGCCTGGTAGGCCCGCTCAGCCGGCGTCGAGCAGGGCGCGGCGGATGGTGGAGAGCAGCTGCCCCAGACCGAAGCCGGCCAACAGCACCCACACCGCTGTCGCCATGGTGATGGTGCCGGCGGCCAAATCCGGCTCGATCAGCCCGGCCAACCCGGCGACCAGCAGCCCGGCCAGCGCCACCGAGACCCGGGTGGGTCGCTCGCCCACTGTCACCGCGCCGATGTCACGCATGCCGGCGGCGACCGCCCGGGCCCGGACGTACTCGTGCAGCCAGGACAGCGCTCCGCCCGCGACGACCAGCGCGCCCGGCGCGCCGACCAGCCAGAACGCCAGCAACCACGCCACCTCACCGAGCCGGTCGGCGACCGAGTCGTAGACGTAGCCGAGCCGGGTGGTGCGGCTGGTGGCGACCGCCACCGCGCCGTCCACGCTGTCCGCCACGGCGGCGAGCAGCACGAACAACGCGCCGAGGAAGAGGCCGTTCCCCGGCCGGGTCACCAGCAACGGTACGCAGAAGCAGAGCAGCACCCCGGCCACGGTGACCGCGGTGGGGCTGACCCGCAGCCGACCCAGCACATACCCCACGTGGTACGCGAATCGCAGCCACGCGCGCACCACCGGCGCCGCGACCCGAGGGTCGAACCCGCCGTGCAACCGCGCCCAGGCCGTGGCGTACTGATCCCAGTTCAGCTGTGTGCCCACCTGGGGATCAACCGTCGTGCCGGGCATCAGGTGTCGCAGGACCAGCATTCACACCCGCGCGCCGGCCTTCAGGTTCTGCCAGACCTCACGGGTCGCGGTGGACCGGTTGAGGGTGATGAAGTGGATCCCCGGCACACCCTCGTCCAGCAGCCTGCGGCACATCTCGCTGGCCTGCTCGACGCCGAGCCGGCGGACGGCCTCCGGGTCGTCGGCGACGCGCTCGAAGCGGGCCGCCAGCGCCGGCGGGAAGGGCGCGCCGGACAGCTGCACGGACCGCTCGATGGTGCCGATCTGGGTCACCGGCATCACCCCGGCCAGGATCGGGGTGTCGCAGCCGGCCGCGGCCACCCGGTCACGCAGTCGCAGGTAGTCGTCGGCGTCGAAGAACATCTGCGTGATCGCGAACGCCGCGCCGGCCCGGCACTTGCGGACGAACTGCGCGGTGTCGCTGGCCACGTCGGGCGAGCGGGGATGCTTGTACGGGAAGGCCGCCACGCCGACGCTGAAGTCGCCGGAATCGCGCACCAGGCGGACCAGGTCCTCGGCGTAGTCCACTCCCTCGGGGTGGCGGATCCACTCGCCGCCCGGGTTGCCCGGCGGGTCGCCGCGCACGGCCAGCACGTTGCGCACCCCCACCCCGGCGAGCCGGCCGATCACGTGTCGCAGCTCGGCGACGGAGTGGTCGACAGCGGTCAGGTGGGCCATCGGCAGCAGAGTGGTGTCGGTGGCGATCCGTTCGGTCACCGCCACAGTGGTGTCCCGCGTCGACCCGCCCGCGCCGTACGTGATCGACACGAACGACGGACGCAGCGACTCCAACTCGCGGATGGCCTGCCAGAGCAGCCGCTCCCCGGCGTCGGTCTTGGGCGGGAAGAACTCGAACGAGAAGGTCGGCTGACGCTCACGGATGAGCTCCCCGATCGCTGGCTGCGGATTGGGGAGTACCGAGGGAAGACCGAGCGCCACGACCCGACTCTAGCGGGCGAGGCGACAGTGACCCAGGCGCTTCCCACCCGATGACCGGTGTCGTGCCGCGCGCCCCGGCCGGTGGGCGCGAGGGCGTCGTACCCCCGGGGTAGGAATGGGTGGCATGGGAGGGGCGGTGGGGGCGGTCCCGGTGCCCGTGCGGGGGTCAGCAACTCAAGCGGCGACGTCCGTCCCGGCCGGCAGGTCGGGCGGGTGGGTCGTCACCGCGCCGACGCCCGCCAGGAGGACCTGTGACCCCACCCGCACCGCCGCGCCCCGCGCAGCTCGGGCCGTTGTTGGCCCGCTGCCGGCTGGCC
>NZ_JBSFBM010000345.1:0-7067 GCF_053592955.1 Micromonospora sp. NPDC002411
GCCTTTCTGTTTGGGGCGCCCCGCTGGCGCTAACTGTGGTGCGGCGTTGCCCCGGCGCCGCCGGGGGGTCCCGGGGGTCGGGGTGGTCGCCCCGGGCGGCGCGAGCCGGGACCGGTTCTGGAAGACCATCACCGAGGGGCGGACCGCCACCCGGCGGATCAGCTTCTTCGACCCGTCGCCGTTCCGGTCGCAGATCGCCGCGGAGTGCGACTTCGACCCGGTCGCGGCGGGGCTCAGCGAGGCCGAGCGTCTCCGGGCCGACCGGTACGTCCAGTTCGCGCTGGCCTGCTCCGCCGAGGCGCTCGCCGACGCCCAACTGGTGCTCACCGACGCGGAGCGGGACCGGGCCGGGGTGGTGCTGGGCACCGCTGTGGGCGGCACGATGGCGTTGGAGCAGGAGTACGTCACGGTCAGCGAGCACGGCCAGCGGTGGCTGGTCGACGCGGCGCGCGGTGGCCCGTACCTCTATCAGGCGTTGGTGCCCAGCAGCCTCGCCGCCGACGTGGCCTGCCGGCACGGGTTGCACGGCCCGGCGCAGGTGGTGTCGACCGGTTGCACCTCGGGCATCGACGCCATCGGGTACGCCCACCAGATGATCGTGGACGGTGAGGCGGACGTGATGCTGGCCGGCGCGTCGGACTCGCCGATCTCGCCGGTGACCGTGGCCTCGTTCGACGCGATCAAGGCGACCAGCCCGGACAACGACGACCCGGCGCACGCCTCGCGTCCGTTCGACGCGGACCGGCACGGGTTCGTGCTGGCCGAGGGTGGGGCGGTGCTGGTGCTGGAGGAGGCCGGGCACGCCCTGCGGCGGGGGGCGCACATCTACTGCGAGGTGGCCGGGTACGCCAGCCGCAGCAACGGTTACCACATGACCGGGTTGCGGCCGGACGGGCTGGAGATGAGCCTCGCCGTGACCGATGCGCTCACGCAGGGTCGGATCATCCCGGAGCAGGTGTCCTACATCAGCGCGCACGGTTCGGGTACCCGGCAGAACGACCGGCACGAGACGGCCGCGTTCAAGCGGGCGCTGGGTCAGCGCGCGTACAAGGTGCCGATCAGCTCGATCAAGTCGATGGTGGGGCACTCGCTGGGTGCGATCGGGTCGATCGAGATGGCCGCGTGTGCCCTCGCGATCGAGTTCGGGGTGGTGCCGCCGACGGCGAACTGGAGCACCCGGGACCCGGAGTGCGACCTGGACTACGTGCCGAACGAGGCGCGGGAGGTCCCGGTGGACGTGGCCCTGTCGGTGGGCAGCGGGTTCGGCGGCTTCCAGTCGGCGATGGTGTTCCGCCGGCTGCCCGGGAGCGTGGCGGCGTGAGCGCCGCTGAGCAACACGGCGGCGTGAGCGCCGCTGAGGATCGTGCCGGCGTGAGCGCGCCCCAGCAGCGGGACGGGGTGAGCGCTCCTGCGGCTCGGGCGGTGGTGACCGGCATCGGTGTGGTCGCGCCCAGTGGCATCGGCGCGGACGCGCACTGGCGTACGGTGCTGGCCGGCACCCGGCGGACCGGTCCGATCACGTTGTTCGACCCGTCCGGCTACCCGACCCGCAACGGCGGGGAGGTGCCCGGCTTCACCCCGGACTCCTACGCGGACAGTCGACAGTTGGTGCAGACCGACAGGTGGACGCACCTCGGCTTCGCGGCGACCCGGCTGGCGCTGGCCGACGCCGGCCTGCCCGAGCGGGCCCCCGACCCGTACGGGTACGCGGTGACACTGGCCAGCTCGTCGGGCGGCAACCTGTTCGGTCAGCGGGAGCTGCAACGGCTCTGGGGCGGGACGTCGCGCACGGTCGGGGCGTACCAGTCGATTGCCTGGTTCTACGCGGCCAGCGTCGGGCAGCTCTCCATCCACCACCAGTTCAAGGGCCCGAGCGGGGTGTTGGTCGCGGAGTCGGCCGGCGGGCTGGACAGCCTCGCGCACGCGGCCCGCGCGGTGCGCCGGGGCACACCGGTGGTGATCGCCGGGGCGACCGAGTGCCCGCTGAGCCCGTACGCGTTGGCGTGCCAGTTGCGCTCCGGTCTGCTCAGTGAGGTGACCGACCCGGAGCGGGCGTACCTGCCGTTCGACGCTTCGGCCAGCGGTTACCTGCCGGCCGAGGGGGGAGCGGTGTTCGTGGTGGAGGAGTTGGGGCACGCCCTGGCCCGGGGCGCCCGGGTGTACGGCGAAGTCAGTGGTTGGGGTTCCACCCACGACGCCGCGCACACCACGGCGGACAGCGCGGGAGACCCGGCCCAGTACGCGCGGGCGATGCGGTTGGCCCTGGACCGGGCCGGCGTCGCGGCGGCCGGGATCGACGTGGTGCTGCCTGACGCGCTCGGGGTGTACCGCTACGACCGCAGCGAGGCCGAGGCGCTGCGTGCGGTGTTCGGCGACCGGCCGCCTCCGGTGACGACGCAGAAGCCGCTGACCGGGCGGGCGTACCAGGGTGGGTCGGCGTTGGACGTGGCTACCGCGCTGCTCGCGTTCGCCCACGACACGCTGCCGGCCTCGGCGGGCCCGGACGAGGTGGCCGACGGGTGCGAGCTGGACTTCCTGCGCGAGCACCGCCGGCCGCGCAACCGCCTCGCGCTGGTCTGCGCGCGGGGCTTCGACGGCTTCAACAGCGCGCTGGTCCTGCGGGGTGCCGCGCCGACGATGGGAGAAACATCATGAGCGAGCAGCGGGCCCGGGTGGTCTTCCTGGTGCGGGTGCCGGTGCCGCGCACCGAGGCGTTCCTCGCCGCCTACGAGGAGGTGCGGCATCTGGTGGCCGGAGGAGTGCCGGGGCACCTGGTCGACCAGGTGTGCCGTTCGTCGACCGACCCGGAACAGTGGTTGATCACCAGCGAGTGGGCGAGCCTGGCCGACTTCGAGACCTGGGAACGCAGCCCGGAGCACCGGGACCTTGTTCGCCCGATGCGGGAGTGTTTCACCGACGCCCGTTCGCTGCGTTTCCACATCCACGCCCAGACGCCCGCCCTGGCCTGACGGGTCCGCGCCCGCCAGGATGGCCGCGGCGCTGCTTCCAAGATCAGGTGATGAAAAATAGTTGTCAGGACCGTCCCTGACCTACTTTTCATCACCTGATCTTGGGCCGGAAGGGGTGCCACCACCGGATCGTCCACGGGGTGAGGTGATCGCTGAGCGCGTAGGGTCCTGGACCCATGAAGGTACTGATCTCTGTGGATCTGGAGGGCATCTCGGGGATTGTGCATCCCACCGAGACGAACCCGGATCGCTACGACTACGAACGCGGTCGGGCGCTCATGACGGCCGAGGCGAATGCGGTGATCGCCGGCGTGCTCGACGCCGAACCCGCCGCGGTGGTGTGGGTCGCCGACGCACATGGACCGTTTCGGAACCTCCTGCCGGAGGACCTCGACCGGCGTGCTCACCTCGTGCGAGGTAAACCCCGCCCACTGGGCATGCTCGCCGGGTTGGACGAGCACACCGATGCCGTTCTGCTCGTCGGCTACCACGCTCGGGCCGGTGCCGGGCCCGCCGTGTTGGCCCACACGATAAGTGACGCCGTCCTCGACGTACGGGTGGCCGGACGATCGCTGGGCGAGATCGGCCTCAACGTCGCCATGGCGGGGCACCTCGACGTGCCGGTCGTGCTGCTCAGCGGAGACGACACCGCCTGCGCGGAATTCAGTGAGCTGGTGCCCTCGGCGGTCACCGTCGCCGTCAAGCAGACCCTGGGTCAGGCCGCCGCGGTGGCCCTGCATCCGCAGGAGGCACGGGAGCGGCTGCGCCACGCTGCCGCCGAGGCCATCGCACGGCGCGCCTCGATCGCCCCGGTGACGATGGCCGGGCCGTTGGACGTCGAGGTCGACCTCTACGGCCCCTACATGGTCGATCTCGCAATCCTGGTGCCGGGCGTGGCCCGTGTCGGCGGCGGCCGGACTGTCGCCTTCCGCGCCACCGATGTCGCCGAGACGTACCGGCTGGTTCAGCTGCTGGTCCAACTCGCCAGCATCAAACCCGGCTAGCCGCTGTCGTCGACGCGCCCCGGTGTGGCGTGGGTCGGTGCTACGAGTGTGCGGACACGGTCTGGCAGAAGGCGTGGTCGACCAGGTCGTTGAGGAGGTCCTGGCGGGTCGCGGCCAGTTCGGGGTCGCCGGTGTTGGTGAAGATCGACACGGTCAACCGACGCCCGTCGTCAGTGAACGCCGGCTCCACCTGGTATCCGAAACCGGTGCCGCCGTGTCGCCAGTAGCCACCGCCGCAGGACAGCGGGATCCAGAAGATGCCCAACCCGTACCCGGACCCGACGGGGGAATCCGCCGCCGCGACAAGCGTGCGCATCTGCGCCTGCTGCGCCGGCCGCAGCAGGCGGCCTCCGGCCAGGGCGGCCAGGAACCGGTTGAGGTCGGACGCCGTGCTGGTCATCGACCCGTCGGCGCCGCTGTCCAGCCCCCGGATCGCGATCGTCGTGTCTACCAGCGGACCGCCTGGCGTGAACTGCATGTGGTTGGTGGCGTGCGGCGCGGGCAGGTCGCGCACGAACCCGGTGCGGGTGCGCCGCAGGCCCAGTGGTCCGGTGATGCGGGCGTCCACCTCGCGTGCCCAGCTCCGCCCGGTGACCGCCGTGATCAGCATGCCGGCGAGGACGTAGTTGGTGTTCGAGTACGACCAGGTGGTGCCGCCGTGCGGGTGGCCCATGGCGATCGTCACGAGCTGCTCCGGCGCGTACGGCCTGTCCCGCTCCCGCAGGTAGGACTCGGGCGTGACGTAGTTCCCGATCAGGTCGGACGAGTAGTCGTACAGGCCGCTGGTGTGCTGCAGGAGCTGCCGCACCGAGATCCGCCGACCGGCCACCACACCCGGGAGCCACTTGTCGACCTGATCGTCAAGCGTCAGCCGCCCTTCGCCGACGAGTTGCAGCACCACGACCGCGGTGAACGTCTTGGTGGTACTCCCGATCCGCAGATACGGGTCGTGCGGGACGTCCCGGCCCGAGCGGACGACCCTCGCGCCGGTCCGCGACTCCAGACGGGCCAGGACGCCCGTCACACCTGTCGCCCGCAGCGCCTCGACATCACGCCGGAGCTCACTCGGTGTCGTGGCGCCACCCGTCGCCACCAGCAATGTCGCTGCCGCTGCCACCGCAAGAGTTCGCATGGCCTCCACTATGGTCACCGGCCCGGAGGTCATCACTCCGGCAAGCCCCCCGGTGGTGCTCCGGCTAACCCCACCGCCGCGGGTCGGTATCACCTCGACGGCCGGTGCGTCTCGATTGATCGACGCCATCGGCCGTCCGGTTCAGGCCGCGCGACAGTGGTACGAGGCGTCATGCCTCGGTGACACTCTGCCGAGGCACGCGCCTGATCCTGCCCGCCGAACGGGCTGTCGGCAATCCGGCTGGCCGCTTCTTTTGATCCATCCATTTGCATCTAGCAATGGTCCTGTGCGCGTCGTATGGTTCCCCGCAGCACCCCAACAAGCGTACGTCATGGGCGTATTTGCCCTATTTGATGCTGGGCGGTGAACGGCAGTGACGGCAGAAGATCCTACGGCGACGGACCCCGGATGGGTGGACGAAATCCTGTTCGCCGGCCGTTCTACCGACATTTGTCTCCGTCTGCCCGAGCCCATCGATCGGGCCACTCTGCACCAGCTGGTCACCACCGCGCAGGGACGGCTCGTCGCGGCCGGACTGCGTCCGGGTGGCGCTGCCGCGCTGCGGCTACCGCCGTCGCTGGCGTACGTGGTGAACCTGCTCGCCACCTGGCGCGCCGGGGCGCAGGCGATCCTGCTCGACCACCGGTTGACCGACCACGAGGTGGACCGCGCCCTGGTTCGGCTCACCCCGCAGGTGGTGGTCGCGCCGATCCGCAGCGGCAGTGGCGCGTTGCGGATCTTCGTCGACGTCACCGAGGGCGTCACCCCGTACGCCGACAGCCCGGCGGTCAGCGGCCACGCCGTGATCCAACTCAGCTCCGGCTCCACCGGACCGTCCAAGGTGATCGGTCGCACGGCAGCGGACCTGGTCGCCGAGGTGCGCCGCTACACGCAGATCGACGGGGTCGCCCTGCCCGGCGAGCGGATCATCCTGCTGCCCTCGATGGTGCACGTGCTCGGCCTGGTCGGTGGCCTGCTCTACGGGCTGCACGCCGGGGTCGAGCTGGTGCCGCCGCAGCGGCTCAGCGGTGACGCCGTACTGGCCGCGATCGCCGCCGACGCGACACCGGCAACAGTGCTGGGTGTGCCCTTCCACATCGGACTGCTCGCCTCCACCCGGCCGGCCGGCCCGCTGCCGCAGCTACGGCGGATGACCACCGGTGGTGAGCTGGTGCCGGCCGCGGTCGCCCGTGCGTTCACCGACCGGTACGGAGTTCCGCTGGGCAACATGTACGGGATGACCGAGGTCGGGGTGATCGGCACCGACCTGCACGGGTCGCACCGGCCGTCGATCGCCCCGGCTCCCGGCATCGAGGTCCGCGAGTCCGGCGGTGAGCTGTGGGTGTCCTGCCCGGCGTCGCCGTACGTCGGGCTGAGCGACCCGACCCGCTGGGCCGACGGCTGGCTGCACACCCGCGACGCCGGCACCGTCGACCCCGACACCGGCCTGGTCACCGTGCGCGGTCGACTCGACTCGCAGGTCTCCGTGGGCGGCATGAAGGTCGACCTGACCGAGGTGGAGGCGACAGTCGCCGAGCTGCCCGGGGTGGCCGCCGCGGTGGTGGTGTGGGACGACGGCATCACCGCGTACGTGCAACCGGACGGGCCGCTGTCGGAGGAGACGCTGGACAAGCTCCTCGCCGAGCGGTTGGCCGGCTACAAGCGCCCTCGGGTGCTGCGCCTGCTCGACCAGCTGCCCCGCACCACCACCGGCAAACTGGTCCGTTCGACCGACGCGCTGCGCTCGGCGGCCACGTCGTGACCGGGCCACTGCACCACCTCGATCTTGACCTCGACCTGGGCCGTCGCGTGCACCGCGACGGCGAGGACGACATCTCCGCCCAGCGGCGGGTGACCGACCCACAGGGGCCATGGATGCGACGATCCTGACCAGCACCGGGAGCGCCGTCATTCCAGTTTGTGCACGTGCCGACGGAGCCGCCGCTGTTATCCGAAAGCGAT
>NZ_JBSFBM010000346.1:0-7056 GCF_053592955.1 Micromonospora sp. NPDC002411
GGCCCCCCTCCCCCCGGCCCCCGCGGGGGGGTGGCACCCCCGCCCCCGGGCCTACGTCCCCCCCCCCCGGGGCGGCGCCCCCCCGGGCCCCCCCCCCCCCGCCGGGACCTGACCCCCGAACCCGGAGACCCCTCATGTCAGCCGTCATCACCCCCCGCACCGACACGCCCGAGGCCGCTGCGGCACCCCCGGAAGACTCCGCCTGGTCACGGTGGGCCAACGAACACCGCAAGTGGCTCTTCGCGGCGCCCGCCATGGCGTTCGTCGCCCTGCTGATCATCTTTCCGGTGGCGTGGACCGGGTACCTGAGCCTGACCGACGCCGAGGGTTCGGTACGCGCCGACTTCGAGTTCATCGGCGTCCAGAACTACGCCGACGTGCTCACCGACACCGAACGGTTCTGGCCGGCGGTCTGGCGTACGGTCCTCTTCACCGGTGTCGTGCTGTTCTTCGAGGTCGTCCTCGGCATGGCGATAGCCCTGCTGCTGTGGCGACCCTTCCGCGGTGAGAAGTGGGTCCGGGTCGCGATCCTCCTGCCGCTGGTGGCCACTCCGGTGGCGGTCGGCATGATGTGGCGCCTGATCTTCGACCCCAACATCGGCATGGCGAACCAACTGCTCGGCTGGGTCGGCATCGGCCCGCAACCCTGGCTGGCCGGCCAGCACTCGGCGCTGCCGACGACGATGTTCATCGACATCTGGCAGTGGACCCCGATGGTGGTGCTGATCCTGCTCGCCGGGCTCACCTCACTGTCCGACGAGCCCCAGGAGGCAGCCCGGATCGACGGCGCCAGCAGTTGGCAGCGGTTCCGGCACGTCACCCTGCCGCTGCTGATGCCCACGGTGATCGTGGCCATCCTGCTGCGTGGCATCGACGCGCTCAAGACGTTCGACATCCTCTACGCGACAAAGGGTCGCGGTGGCGGGTCCTTCCACGAGGTCGAGACCCTCAACGTGTACGCCTACGGCCTGAGCTTCGACTACAACGACTACGGCGTCTCGTCGACAGTCCTCATCATCTTCTTCCTGATCATCATCGGGGTGATGTGGGCCCTCACCTATCGCAAGAAGGGGCTGGGCCGATGAAGCCGAGCAAGCCGTACCAGGTGTTCCGTACGTCGGCTCTCGTCGTCGTGGTGTTCGCGCTGATGGCGCCGCTGCTCTGGATGATCGCCGCGTCGTTCAAGACCAACGTGGACATCTACGACACCGCCAAGGCGTTCGTCTTCTCACCCAGCCTGAAGAACTACGAGACGGTGCTCCAGCAGGCGAACTACCTCCAGTTCATCGGCAACAGCCTCTGGGTGGCCTTCGCGGCGACGATGCTCTCGCTCCTGCTCGGGGTGCCGGCCGCGTACTCGATGAGCCGTTTCGCCATGAAGAAGTCCGCGCTGGTCGTGCTCATGGCCCGGGTGATCCCCGGCGTCTCGCTCCTGGTGCCGTGGTACTACGTCTTCTCGAACCTGAAGATGGTCGGCGGCTTCACCGTGCTGATCCTGAGCCACATGTTCGTGTCGCTACCGCTGATCGTCTACATCATGATGGGCTACTTCGACGGGCTGCCGACCGAGTTGGAAGAGGCCGCGCTCGTCGACGGGCTGACCCACATCGGCGCGTTCCGGCGGATCACCCTCCCGCTGTCGGTGCCCGGCGTCGCGACCGCCGGCATCCTCTCGTTCATCTTCTCCTGGAACAACTTCATGTTCGCCCTGGTGCTCTCCGGCGCCGACACGAAGACGCTGCCCGTCGCGATCTTCGACTTCGTCGGCTACGCCAGCATCGACTGGGGCGGCCTGATGGCCGCGGCGACGGTGGTCACCCTGCCGATCATGCTCATCGCCCTGTTCGTGCAGAAGTACGTCGTCTCCGGCCTCACCGCCGGTGCCACGAAGGGCTGACCACTCCATGACGAAGATCGCACGGGTGGAGACCTTCCTCGTCGCGCCGCGCTGGCTGTTCGTCCGGATCGAGACGGAGTCCGGCATCATCGGCTGGGGCGAGGCGACCTGCGAGGGTCGGTCCGAGACCGTCCGCACGGCCGTCGACCAGCTCGCCGAGCTGCTGATGGGTCAGGACGCGCTACGCATCGAGGACCACTGGCAGGTGCTGACCAAGGGCTCCTTCTACCGGGGAGGGCCGATCCTGGCCAGCGCGGTGTCCGGCCTGGACCAGGCGCTCTGGGACATCGCGGGCAAGCACTACGGCGCCCCCGTACACCAGCTGCTCGGCGGGCCGGTCCGCGACCGGATCCGGGTGTACGGGTGGGTCGGCGGCGACGAACCCGCCGAGATCCGCGACCAGATCAGCGCCCGCATCGAGGCGGGCCTGACCGCCGTGAAGATGAACGCCTCCGGGCGGATGGGCGCGCTGGCCTCGGTCGCCGAACTCGACGCCGTGGTGCGGCGGGTGGCCGTCGCCCGCGAGGTCCTCGGCGACCAGCGGGACGTGGCCGTCGACTTCCACGGACGGTTCACAGTCGCCAACGCCCGGCGGGTCGCCCCGCTGCTGGAGCCGTACCGGCCGTTCTTCCTCGAAGAGCCGGTGGTGCCGGAGAACTCGCACCTGATCGGTGAGGTCGTCCGCTGCACGACGACCCCGGTGTCGACCGGGGAGCGGCTCTACAGCCGGCAGGAGTTCCTGCCCGTCCTGCAGGCCGGCATCGCGGTGGCCCAACCGGACCTCGCGCACGCCGGCGGCATCACCGAGGTGCGCAAGATCGCCACGTTGGCCGAGGTGTACGACGTGCAGCTCGCCCCGCACTGCCCGCTCGGGCCGATCGCCCTCGCCGCCTGCCTCCAGGTCGGCTTCGCCACGCCCAACTTCCTGATTCAGGAACAGAGCATCGGCATCCACTACAACCTGGGCGCCGAGGTGCTCGACTACTGCCTCGACAAGACCCCGCTGACCTTCGTCGACGGGTACGTGAGCCGGCTGACCGCACCCGGTCTCGGCATCGAGGTCGACGAACACGCGGTACGGACAGCCGACAAACGCGGTCACGCCTGGCGCAGCCCGACCTGGCGGCACGCCGACGGCTCCTTCGCGGAGTGGTGAGACCGCCCCCCAGACCGGCACTAACGGAAAGGCACCCCGTGAAGATCGTCGCCGCGGACATCATCGTGTCCAGCCCTGACCGGAACTTCGTCACGCTGAAGATCACCACCGACGACGGCATCACCGGCCTGGGCGACGCCACGCTCAACGGCCGTGAGCTGTCCGTCGCCTCGTACCTGCGCGACCACGTGGCCCCGCTGCTGATGGGGCGCGACGCGCACCGGATCGAGGACACCTGGCAGTTCCTCTACCGCTCGGCGTACTGGCGGCGTGGGCCGGTCACCATGGCCGCCATCGCCGCCGTCGACGTCGCGCTCTGGGACATCAAGGCCAAGGCCGCCGGCATGCCGCTGTACCAGTTGCTGGGCGGCGCGTCCCGCACCGGCATCATGGCGTACGGGCACGCGTCGGGGCGGGACATCCCCGAGCTGTTCGACTCGATCCGCCGCCACCTCGACGAGGGCTTCCGGTCGATCCGGGTGCAGACGTCGGTGCCGGGGATCAACGCCGTCTACGGCGTGGCCGCGCAACCCAGCGCCACCGGTCAGCGCTACGACTACGAACCCGCCCAGCGCACCCCGCTCCCGGCCGAGGAGGACTGGGACACCCGCGCGTACCTGCGGCACCTGCCCACTGTGTTCGAGGCGGTCCGCGCCGAGTTCGGCCCGGAGCTGCCGCTGCTGCACGACGGCCACCACCGGATGACCCCGATCCAGGCCGCGAAGCTCGGCAAGTCCCTCGAACCGTACGACCTGTTCTGGTTGGAGGACTGCACCCCGGCCGAGAACCAGGAGGCGCTGCGGCTGGTCCGCCAGCACACCACCACCCCGCTGGCCATCGGTGAGGTCTTCAACACCGTCTGGGACTACCAGACCCTGATCCGCGAGCAGCTCATCGACTACGTCCGGTCCGCGGTCACCCACACCGGCGGCATCACCGCCATGCGCAAGCTGCTCGACTTCGCGGCCCAGTACCAGATCAAGTCCGGCATCCACGGCCCCACCGACATCTCCCCGGTGGGCATGGCCGCGGCGCTGCACCTGGACCTGGCCATCCACAACTTCGGGATCCAGGAGTACATGAAGCACACCCCGCGCGCCAACGAGGTGTTCCGGCAGTCGTTCACGTTCACCGACGGCTACCTGCACCCGGGCGACCAGCCGGGGCTCGGGGTGGAGCTGGACGAGGAGGCGGCGGCCCGGTTCCCGTACGAGCCGGCCTACCTGCCCTTCAACCGGCTCAAGGACGGCACGGTCCATGACTGGTGAGCCGCGTAGCCGGCACATCGTGGTGATGGGCGTCTCCGGGTCGGGCAAGACCACAGTGGCGCGCGGGATCAGCGCGGTGACCGGGCTGACGTTCGTCGAGGCGGACGAGTTCCACTCCCCGGAGAACGTGGCGCTGATGCGTTCCGGCGTACCCCTGGACGACAGCAACCGCCGGCCCTGGCTGGCCGACATCGCCGGCTGGACCGCCGCTCGCGCGGCGGAGGGCCGGTCGACGGTGCTGGCCTGCTCGGCCTTGAGGCGGTCGTACCGGGACGTGCTCCGCCAAGGCGCGCCGCAGGTGGACTTCGTGCACCTGCATGGGCCGGCGGAGGTCATCCGGGAGCGGATGGCGCGACGCGAGGGGCACTACATGCCGGCGAGCCTGCTCGACTCCCAGCTCGCCACGCTGGAACCGGCCGAGCCGGACGAGTCGGTGCTCGTGCTCGACGTCTCGCTCCCGCCGCGAGCCCTGGTCGCGATCGCCGTCCGGAGGCTCGGCCTGCCCGTCTGGACACCGGTGGGGGAGCGGTAGCCGAGGGCGTGTTAGGTTAGCCTGCCCTCACCTACTGGAGTTCGCCGCCATGCCCCCATCGATCCGAGCATGACAGTCGCCGAGATCAGCGGGAGCGTGGTGCTACGCCGTGCCCTGCGCCGACAGCGCCGCCGGGTGGTGCTCGGCATCGTGCTGCTCTGCGCCCACCAGGCCACCGAGGCCCTCGTACCGGTCGCCATCGGCGTGATCATCGACCGGGCGGTGGCCACCGGGGACGTCACCGCGCTGCTGCTCTCCCTCGCCGGCCTCGCCGCCCTGTTCACCGCCCTCGCCTTCGCCTACCGCACCGGCGCCCGGCTGGCCTACGCCGCCGTCGAACACGAGGCGCACACGACCCGCGTCGAGATCGTCCGAAGCGCCCTCGACCCGCGCGGACACCGCTCGGGTCTGCGCGACGGGGAGCTGCTGTCCGTCACGGCCTCCGACGCCGAGTTGTCCGCGCTGGTCGTACGCGTCGCCGGGCTCACCGCCGCGGCGCTCACCGCGATCGTGGTCGCCGCCGTCGCGCTGCTCGTCGTCGACGTCCCCCTCGGGCTCGGGGTGCTCGTCGGCGTACCGCTGCTGGTCGTCGCCCTTCAGCGGATGGCGCCGCTGCTCACCCGGCGCAGTACGTCGCAGCAGGAGGCCCTCGCGGCCACCACCGCGCTCGCCGTCGACCTCGTCACCGGGCTGCGCGTGCTGCGCGGCATCGGCGCGCAGGACCACGCCGCCCGACGGTACGCGGGCGCCAGCCGGCACGCCCTCGACGTGACCCTCCGCGCCGCCACCACCAAGGGCCTGCACCTCGGCCTCACCACAATGGTCAACGGCCTCTTCCTCGCGACGGTCGCCGGCGTCGCGGGCTGGCTCGCGCTCCAGGGTCGGCTCACCATCGGCGAACTCGTCGCCGTCGTCGGACTGGCCCAGTTCATCGCCGAGCCGGTGCAGACGCTCGGGTACTGCGTACAACCGTCGTCGCTGATCCCACGGGCCGAGTAGGTGCCCGCCTCGGTCGCCCGGACCTCAGGCCTGCCCGGCAACCGGCGGGACGTGCCGTCCGGGGCGACGAGCAGCGGCGAGCCGTCGTCGACCAGCACCTCACCATTGCCGGCGACGGCGCTGATACTCGGGAACGGCATCAGGCTCACCGCACCCGTGGTGAGGTTCCACAGCACCGGGAGCATCCGCACGGAAGAGCCCTGCCGCTCACCGGGAGCCATCCCGACCGCCCACTCGCCACGCGCCGCCTCCACCGAGGCGCGCGGGAAACCGTCGGGCACCGGCAGCGCGATTTCGGTGCCCTCCGGTGTCCACCGGTAGGGCAGATCACCCATCGCGCCGACGACGGAACCGTCCTCGGTGATCGCTGTCGCGGCGGATCCGGGCCGCCCGACCAGCCGGTACTCCTGCGGCCGGTCCGCCGACCACAGGACCGCCTGGTGCGAGTCGCGGGCCCCGCGGGCGGTGCCGACGATGTCACCCCGGCCGTTGACCGCGTGCACGAGAACCGCCTGGTAGCCGGGCGGGGTCACCAGGAAGCGCAGCTTTCCGGACCGGTAGACCCAGCCGATGCCGTTGCCGCCGGTGCCGACGACGTCGCCCCGGGCGTTGACCGCCGCCGCGTGGCGCGCCCCGGCGGGCAGGACCGTCGCCTTGCCGTCGGTCCAGAGCACGATCCTCCCGTCCTCATTCCCGGTGCCGATGTCGCCGACGATGTACCGCCCGGTGGGGTCCACGCCTCCCGCCACCGCGACCGGACCCCCGAGCGGCTGCGGCAGCCACGACGCCTCGCAGGTGACCGGTGGGGCCCCCGCAGTGGACGCGACGGCGGTCGGCGCCGCCACCACGGTCGGCGTGTCCGGGGCCTGCGGCCGGCCGGCACCACCGAACCCGACGGCACCCACGACGACGAGCCCGGTCAGCACCGTCACCGCGGTGATGCCGCCGGTGCGTCGGCGTCGACGGCGACGGCGTCCGTCGCTGATCGCCCGTGCGACGTCGACCCGTGGCTTGGGAACCGGCGCCGACTGCAGCAGCGCGGCGATCCGCTGCTCGTCCACCGTCATCTCGTACTCCTCCCGGACATCTCGGCGACGTCGAGCACCTGGCGGACCGCCGCCAGCGCCCGAGCCGTCTGCGCCTTCACATTGCCTTCGGAGCACCCCATGGCCGCGGCCGTCTCGGCCAGCGACAGGTCGCACAG
>NZ_JBSFBM010000347.1:0-7016 GCF_053592955.1 Micromonospora sp. NPDC002411
CCCGGCGCCGCCCGTGCGGCGCCGGGGCCGACGCCTGCCCGCGGGTTTCCCGACGCCGTGACCGGGAAGTCGGCCCCGCCGGAGCGCACCGAACGCGTCGAAGGGAGCCCGCCCGTGGCCGTGGCGAACGAGCTGCTACTGAACTCGGTCCGGGTACGACGGCCCGCCTCGGCCGGCGCGCCGCTGTACTGCGACGCGCTGGAGTACGGGCTCACCGGCGACGGCGCGACCAACGACCAGCCGGCGCTGGCCGCCCTCGTGGACCGCCTCGGCACCGGGTACGCCTCGGACGGACGGGCCCGGGTCATCTACTGCCCGCCGGGCATCTACTCGATCCGGGACGCGGGCACCGTGTGGCGCAGCGGTGTGTCGCTGATCGGGGCCGGCCCGGCGGCGACCCGGTTCATGCTCAGCAACGAGGGCAACCGGGCCGACCCCACCCCGTTGGCCTTCTGGACCACAGTGCAGCACGGCGCCGACCGGGACCGGCACATCGCCGACTGCACCTTCTCCGACTTCCAGATCGACGGCTCCGGCGTCGCCATGGCCGAGTACAACTACCTGGCCAAGGGCCTCGGCCTCCAGTACGTCGTGCGGGGCGTCTTCCGCAACCTCTACATCCACCACACCGCCGCCACCGGGCTGGGCTGCGACTTCCTTCAGGACTCCCTGATCGACGGCGTGGTGGTCGTCGGCTGTGGCCGACTGGACAACGGCGAGCAGATGGGTGGCGCCGGCATCGGGATCGGCATCGGCGGCTGGGGAGCGGTGGAGCGGCTGACCATCGCCAACTGCACCGCCCTGGCCAACGGCACCAACGGAATCTTCCTTGAGCTGCAGAAGGACTACTGGGCGCCGCCGCGCGGCTACCGCATCGTCGGCTGCCACAGTCAGGGCAACCGCTTCGGCATCTCCGACTGGGGCGCCGACGGCCTGATCGTCTCCGCCTGCACCATGACCGGAAACCTGGAGACCGGGTTCGACGTGTCGGCGCAGGGCACCTCGTCGGTGGCCGGCCGGGGTGGGCTGCTCACCGACTGCGTCATCGACGGCAACATGTGCGACGGGGTCAGCATCGGCAACAGCCCTGGCCCGTACACCGTCCGAGGCAACCGGATCAGCGGCAACGGCCGGCACGGTTATCACTCGCACGACCTCGGGCGCGGCTACCGGGGCTCGATCCGGGACGTGGTGATTGAGAGCAACGAGTTCTGGGGCAACGGCCTCGACGCGATCCGGATCGACCACCAGATGACCGACGCGGTGCTGCTCAACAACCGGATCCGCAACAACGGACGGCAGTACGGCGAGGGCACCGGCGGTACCGGTGACGCCGTCCGCTACAGCGAGCGGTCCCTGGTGGACCGGTCGGCGAACTGGCCGCACGACGGGCACCGGGGCAAGGTCCTGCGGGTCGGGAAGGCAGTGGCCATGGTGGCCTCCAACACCGGCGACGAACTCACCCTCGCCCCGGTCCGCCCGGACGCGTTCAGCGCGTGGAGCGGGGACGTGCCACCGCCGGGATGCGGATACGAGCTGGCTGCCGCACCAGAGCTGCGGGCCGGCATCACGGTCGACGCGCCGTTCGACTCGGCCACCATCCGGGGCAACCGGGTGTGGGACAACCACGACAACGCGACCCAGACGCACGGGCTGTGGATCACCGAGCGGGGCAGTTGCGTGGACTGCCGGGTCGAGGACAACGACCTGGCCGGCAACGCCGACGAAGGCATGCGACTGGACACCCCGCCGGTGGGCGGACGGTGGCGGGACAACCACGTGGACAGCGACTGGAGCTGAACGACGTGCGGCGGCGGCCGGAAGGATCCGGCCGCCGCCACTGTCATGGTGAAACCGATCAGCCGGCCAGACCGGCAACCGGGGTCGGGTCCAGCACCACAGTCGCCGAAGCGGACTGCGGGGGTACGCCCGGGTCGGTCGGGGCGTCGGTGTACTCCGCGACGAACACCGCGGTCAGGTTGTCCGCGCCGCTGTGCCCACCGTCGAGGAAGGTGGGGATGCTTCCGGAGCAACCCGTCGAGGTGGACAGCGGGTGCCCGTGCTCATCGTGCCCGAGCACGTAGGTGACCTTCACCCGGGAGCAGTCCACCGGCAGGTCGTCGGTGACCTTCACCTCGTACGCCACGGTCTGCCCGAACTGGAAGGGCTGCCCGGCGACCGGGGCGACGAACTCGATGACCGGCGCGGTCGGCCCGACCACCAGCGGCAGCGTCGCCGAGGCGGACCGTCCGGTGCGGTCGGTGACCTTCAACGTCGGCGTGTACGAGCCGTTCTCCGGGAACGTCCAGCTCGCGTTCGGAGCGGTGCTGTCCACCGAGCCGTCCGCGTTGAAGTCCCACGCGTAGCTGAGCTTGTCACCGTCCGGGTCGGTCGTGCCGGCGCTGGAGAACGCGACGGTCAGCGGGGCCTGCCCAACGGTCGGGGTGCCGCTGATCTTCGGGATCGGCGTCCGGTTGCCCCGCACGAAGTCGATCCGGGACAGCTGCGCGTCCGGGTTCTCGGCGAAGTAACCGTCGCCGTACTCGAGGACGTAGAGCGCGCCGTCCGGGCCGAACTCCATGTCCATCGGGTTGTCCACGACCAGCGACGGCGCCACCGGACGGATGTCGTCGACATCGCCGTCCTCGTCGAGGCGGAACTCCTTGATGTAGTCGCGGGACCACTCGTAGAACAGCGGCACCCCGTCGTAGTAGGCCGGCCAGCGGGTGCGCGACGTGCTGGTCCCGTCGTACTCGTACGCCGGGCCACCCATCGGAGAGATGCCGCCGGAGCCCAGTTGCGGGAACTCGGCCGAGGGGGCGGCCGCGTACCAGACCTCCGGCTGCTCGACCGGCGGCAGCACGCGCTTGCCGGTGTTGTGCGGTGAGTCGTTGACCGGGCGCTTGCAGTTGAACTTGGCACCCGACTCGCCGGTGGCGAAGTCGTAGTCGCGGTAGGCGATCGTCGGCGTCACGCAGTACGGCCAGCCGTAGTTCGCCGGCTTGTCCACGAGCATCCACCGACCGTGCCCGGCCGGCCCGCGCTCCGGGTCCGGATTGGACGCGTCCGGGGAGTAGTCGCCCACGTACACGTCATCGGTCCGCTTGTCGACGGCGAACCGGAACGCGTTGCGCAGCCCCATCGCGTAGATCTCGGGGCGGGTCTGCGCCGTGCCGGGCTTGAACAGGTTGCCGGCCGGCACCGTGTAGCCACCACCGGCCTTGACCTTGATCCGCAGCAGTTTGCCGCGCAGGTCGTTGGTGTTCGCCGAGGTGCGCTGGGCGTCGTACGCCGGGTTCCGGTCGGCCCGCTCGTCGATCGGGATGTAGCCGTCGGAGGCGAACGGGTTGGTGTCGTCACCGGTCGACAGGTACAGGTTGCCCTTGCTGTCGAAGTCGATCTGGCCGCCGACGTGGCAGCAGATGCCCCGGTCGGTCGGCACGTCGATGATCTGCTGCTCGCTGGCGAGGTTCAGCTTCATCCCGTCCAGCTTGAACCGGGACAACCGCAGCGCGCCCTTGAACCGCTGCCAGTCCGCCTCGGTGCCGGTCTCCGGCGCGTCGCCCTCGTTGACGCCCGGGGTCGCCGGGTCGTCCACCGGAGTGTTCATCGGCGGCGAGTAGTAGAGGTACACCCACTTGTTCTGGGCGAAGTTCGGGTCGATCGCGACGCCCTGCAACCCCTCCTCGTCGTGCTCGTACACCGGGATGTCGGCGGCGAGGGTGTTCAGCCCGGTGCGCGGGTCGTGGATGCGGACCTCGCCGGTGCGGGAGGTGTGCAGCACCCGCAGGTCGGGCAGGACGGCGAGGCTCATCGGCTCGCCCGGGAAGTCGTTCAGTGTCACTTTCTGGAAACTGCTGTCCGGCGGCGCGGCCGGCGCTGCGGCCGCTGCCGACGGTGGTACGACCAGACCGGCCGTCACCAGCAGCAGGGCGGACGCGAATGCGGTCCTGTTCATCAGGTGTGTCCCCCGGGGTGGTGTCAGTACCGAAGTGAAGCGAGATAGTCGAAGCCGACCCGCGCGGTGTCCAGGGCGTCGGCGGGGGAGCGCGGCGGCGTACCCGCGTCGTCACGCTCCACGATGTACTCCTCGATGCCGGCCTCGCGCTCGTGGGCGAAGATCCGGCCGAAGTCGATCAGGCCGTCGCCGAGGTCGGCGAAACCGCCCTCGACGTCGAGGTCCTTGACGTGCACCTGGCGGATCCGGCCGCGGTTGGCCCGGATCACGTCGACCGGGTCGTGCGCGCCGCGCCAGGTCCAGTACAGGTCCAGCTCGAAGTGGACCAACCGCGGGTCGGTCTGCGCGGCGAGGATGTCGAACCCGGTCGAGCCGCCGGTCAGGGGCACGAACTCGAGCTGGTGGTTGTGGTAGCCGAACTCGAGCCCCGCGCGCTCGGCGAGCCGCCCGGCCTTGTTCAGGTCACGGGCGAGGGCCCGGTAGACGGCGGGGTCCCGGATCGGCTGGCCGGCCGCGTCCCGACCGAAGTACGGGTGGACGATCTTCTTGCAGCCCACGACCTTGGCGTCGGCGAGGGCCTGTTCCCAGGTCGCGGCGTCGAACGGCTGCGGAATGCCGACGTGCCCGGAGGTGGAGCGCAGCCCCGCCTCATCGAGCGCGGCCCGGAACTGGGCGGCGGTGCGTCCGACGAAACCGGCGTGCTCCACCCGCCGGTAGCCGATCCGACGCAGCGCGTCCAGGGTGCCGGGCAGGTCGGCGGCGAGTTGGTCGCGCAGCGTGTAGAGCTGGATGCTGATCCGGTCCACCGGCACCCGGCGCCGGCCCTGCGCCTGTGCGGCGGGTGCGGCGCTGGCCGGCCCGGCGAGCAGACCGGCGGCACCGACGGCAGCAGCGGAAACAGTCGCGGCGCGCAGCACTCCACGCCGGCTGACCGACTCCGACGCCGGTGTCGGCTCCGGTCGGTTGATCTGTCGATCCATGGTGGTGGTCCCTTCCTGACGGCTGGCATGCCGTCGGCGGCGGTCGACCTGGCTGCCATCGCCCGGGCGCGCCGAACCGGCCGGAGGCGGGCTCCGGCTGGACGGTGACGGACGGCGCTCGGGTGCGGCCCGGCCCTGTCAGGAGCGGAACGCGGCGACCCGGCAGGGGTGGCGGCAGACTGATCGACTAATGGGCAACCCTCTATCTAGATCGAGACCCTACCCTTGCCTCCGGACGAAGGCAAAGCTTCGTCGCGTTTGGCAGAAGTTTCGCTCCAACTGACAAAAGCGGGCTGTCGAGGTGCGCGGGCAGGGATGACCTCCTCCTTCCGGGCGCCCTCCGCAGCGCCACCGGCACCCGCGCCCGCCCCACCTCTGCCCCCCGAGTGATCCACTCGTCTTCCTGACAGGTCGGGGTGTTCGAGCGTGGTCGATGCACCGCTCTCAGGAAAGCCGAGTCGATCACGAGGGTCGGGCTCGGTGGGGTCGCCGAAGCCGGATGCGGCCGCTCGACCTCGCGTCGGGCCGTACGCCGCCTTCGGTCCGGTTCGCCTCAACCGCCCCGAGAGGGCGTCATCCGGACAGCCGGCGTTGCCTGCGCTGAAGCAGAGCAAACGGCACGAGAGATGCCGGCTGAGCTCCTATTCCACCAAGCGGAACATAATTGGAAACTGTGTCGACAAAATGCGTCGCCAATTATTTCTGAACACCGAAATCGCCCATGCCGGGGAAGCGAGAATGTCGGCATAGGGAAGTCGAATACGGGGGGACTGAACATGACGTGTAGGCGGCGATTGACGCTGTTGGCGGTAACCATCGCAGCCGCACCACTCGTCCTGGGTGGGTGCACGGCCGACCGGGGGTCCGCGACCGGTTCGGCCAAGAAGCACGCCGCCCCGCCGGAGCTCGCCGTCACGCCCGGGGACAAGGCCCGGGACGTGCCGGTCAGCGCCGAGGTGGGCACCGTGGTCAAGGGGGGCCGGGTCACCGGTGTGCGTCTGACCGACGACAAGGGCAAGCAGGTCAGCGCCGAGCCGCGTGAGGACGGGTCGGGCTGGGTGCCGAACGCTCCGTTGCAGCCGAAACGGACGTACACCGCCGAGGTGACAGCCACCGGTGACTCCGGTGCCACCACGACCCGCACCACGACCTTCACCACGATGGCCAAATCGACCAAACCGCAGATTACCAGCACCCTCTATTTCGTCGGCAAACGGACGTACGGCACCGCGATGCCGGTTACCGTCGCGTTCGACCCGGGAATTCCGAAAGAGGCCAGAGCGGATGTTCAGCGACGGTTGTTCGTGAAGACGAATCCTCCGCAGCCGGGCACCTGGTCATGGCTCGAGGACGGAACTCAGGTCTATTACCGGGCCCCCGATTTCTGGAAGCCGGGGACGACGATCAGCGTCCGGGCCGGCCTGGAGGGTCTGCCGATCGGCAAGGACCGGGTCGGTGACGCCGAGCGCACGGCGACGTCCAAGATCGGACGGCAGGTCTCGCTGGAGATCGACAACGCCACCAAGCAGATGACGGTCCTGCAGGACGGCAAACAGATCCGCCGGATCCCGGTCAGTCTGGGCAAGCCGAGCACGCCGAGTTCGAGCGGCAAGATGGTGATCATGGAGAAGCACGAACGGACCACCTTCGACACCCGGGGTGAGCCCAACGGTGGCTACGTGGTCGACGTCGACGACGCCCAGCGCTACACCTGGGGCGGCGAGTTCATCCACTCCGCACCCTGGTCGGAGGGGGACCAGGGCAACACGAACGTCTCACACGGTTGTGCCAACGTCTCCGCCACCGCGGCTGACTGGTTGATGGGGGTGACGCAGGTCGGGGACCTGGTCACCGTGAAGGGCACCGAAGTGGAACTGCAGCCGGGCAACGGCTGGACCGCGTGGAACGTGAGCTGGGACGAGTTCGTCCGAGGTAGCGCGCTGCCGGTGCCACCCGGGCTCAAGCCCGCCCCGGTCGCTCCGGCCCACCCGGGCGCGGTGGCCGGCGCGCGCAGTGTGCGCGACAGCGGGAAGTGCTGGTGGAAGAAGAGCGCGAGGGCCATGCCGATGCTGAACTGG
>NZ_JBSFBM010000348.1:0-6951 GCF_053592955.1 Micromonospora sp. NPDC002411
GTCGGATCGAGGCCGCCGTGGCCACGTTGCCCGGCGACGGATCGGTACGCGAGCAGGTGACCAGCCGCCTGCGTGACCTGCTGGCCGGGCTGGAGCCCACCGGCGCCGCGGACGTGACGCAGGACCTCGAGTCGGCCACCGACGACGAGATGTTCGAGTTCATCACCCGAGAGTTCGGAGTGTCGTGATGGCAGACGACGAGAAGCTTCGCCATTTCCTCAAGAAGGTCACCACCACCCTTCAGGAGACCAAGCAGCAGTTGCACGAGGCCGAGAACCGTGACCGGGAGCCGATCGCGATCGTCTCGATGAGCTGTCGGTTCCCCGGAGGCGTACGCGGGCCGGACGACCTCTGGCAGATGCTCATCGGCGAGCGCGACGCGCTCGGCCCCCTGCCCGCAGACCGGGGCTGGGACCTGGAGTCGCTCTACAGCCCGGACGCGGACGCACCCGGCCAGAGCTACGTGCGGGAGGGCTCGTTCCTGGACGACGCCGCGGACTTCGACGCCGCGTTCTTCGGGATCAGCCCGCACGAGGCGCTCGCCATGGACCCGCAGCAGCGGCTGCTGCTGGAGGCGTCCTGGGAGGCGATCGAACGGGCCGGCGTCAACCCGCAGAGCCTGCGCGGCAGCCAGACCGGCGTGTTCGTCGGCATCACCCAGCAGAACTACGGCACCGCGTTGCACGAGGCCCCCGAGGGCGTCGACATGTACCTCGGCACCGGCACCACCACCAGTGTCGCGTCCGGCCGGATCGCGTACAGCCTGGGGTTCGGCGGCCCGGCCGTCACCGTGGACACGGCCTGTTCGTCGTCGCTCGTCGCCATGCACTGGGCCGTCCAGTCACTGCGGTCGCGCGAGTGCGACCTGGCCCTGGTCGGCGGCGTCACGATCATGGCGGCACCGGGCGCGTTCATCCTGTTCAGCAGGCAGAAGGGGTTGGCGGCGGACGGGCGGTGCAAGCCCTTCGCCGAAGCCGCCGACGGCACCGCCTGGGGAGAGGGCGTCGGCATCATCATGGCCGAGCGGCTCTCCGACGCACAGCGCAACGGCCACCCGATCCTGGCGATCGTGCGCGGCAGCGCGACCAACCAGGACGGTGCCTCCAACGGCCTCACCGCTCCCAACGGGCCGGCCCAGGAGCGGGTCATCCGGGCCGCGCTCGCCAACGCGCGACTCACCCCGGACCAGGTCGACACCGTCGAGTCGCACGGCACCGGCACCACCCTCGGCGACCCCATCGAGGCGCAGGCGCTGCTGGAGACGTACGGCCGGGGCCGGCCGGCGGAGAACCCGCTCTGGATCACCTCGGTCAAGTCGAACATCGGGCACACCCAGTCGGCGGCCGGTATCGCCGGGCTGATCAAGGCGGTCCTCTCCATCCAACACGGGATCCTGCCGAAGACACTCAACGTCGACGCGCCCACCTCACACGTGGACTGGTCGACGGGTGCCGCGCAGGTCCTCACCGAGACGATTCCGTGGCCGGAGACCGGGCACCCGCGCCGGGCCGGGGTGTCGTCCTTCGGCGTCTCCGGCACCAACGGGCACATCATCCTGGAGCAGCCGCCGACCGAGGCCCCCGTCGACACCACCGACATGACCGACGGTCCGGTCGCCGCCTGGCCGATCTCGGCACGCACCGAGGCCGGCCTCGTCGCGCAGGCCCGCCGCCTGCACGACCACCTGACGCGGCACCCCTCGCTCACGCCGTCGGACGTCGGCCACTCCCTGTGGAGGACCCGGGCCACCTTCGACCACCGTGCCGTGGTCGTCGGCGCCGACCGGGACGAGATGCTGACCAGCCTCGCCGAGTTTCCCGACGGCAGCGCACCCCGCGCCGACCGGCAGCTCGCCGGCAGACCGCTCTTCGTCTTTCCCGGCCAGGGCTCGCAGTGGCTCGGCATGGCGACCGAACTGCTCGACCAGGAGCCGGTCTTCGCCGCCCGGATCGCCGAGTGCGCCGCCGCCCTCGAACCGTACGTCGACTGGTCGCTGCTGGACGTGCTGCGCTCCACCGACCCGACCGCGCTGGACCGCGTCGACGTGGTGCAGCCCGCGCTCTGGGCGGTGATGGTCTCGCTCGCCGAAACCTGGATCTCCCGTGGCGTACGACCCGGCGCGGTCGTCGGCCACTCACAGGGCGAGATCGCCGCCGCCTGCGTGGCTGGCGCGCTGTCGCTGACCGACGCCGCCAAGGTGGTCGCCCTGCGCAGCCGCGCCCTGCTCGCACTGTCCGGCACCGGCGGCATGGTCTCGGTGAACGCCCCACTCGCCACCGTCGAACCGCTGCTCACCGACGGGATCGCCGTCGCGGCCGTGAACGGCCCGTCCAGTGTGGTCGTGGCGGGCGCCGACGTCGCGGCCTTCCTGACCGCAGCCCAGGCGGCCGGAGTCCGCGCCCGGCAGGTGCAGGTGGACTACGCCTCGCACTGCGCCCAGGTGGAACCGATCGAGGCCGAGCTGGCCCGGCTCCTGGACGGGATCACGCCGACCACCGGCACCGTGCCGATCATCTCCACGGTCACCGGCACGCCGATCGACGGCACCGCGATGAACGCCGCCTACTGGTACGACAACCTGCGCAACCCGGTCCGCCTCGACCTGGCCGTGCACACCGCTCTGGAAGCCGGTCACGCCCTGATCGTCGAGATCAGCCCGCACCCGGTGCTGATCGCCGGGCTCACCGGCCTCGCCGAGGACGCCGGCGGCGACGCCGTGGTCCTGGGCACGCTGCGGCGCGGCGACGGCGGGCTCCGGCGGTTCACCCACTCGCTGGCTTCCGCGTACGTGCACGGTGCCGCAGTCGACTTCGCAACCGTCCACCCGCAGGGGCGCACCGTGCCGTTGCCGACCTTCGCGTTTCAGGGCCGGCCGTACTGGCT
The DNA here is from genome assembly GCF_053592955.1 of Micromonospora sp. NPDC002411. Classification (NCBI taxonomy): domain Bacteria; kingdom Bacillati; phylum Actinomycetota; class Actinomycetes; order Micromonosporales; family Micromonosporaceae; genus Micromonospora; species Micromonospora sp. NPDC002411. The sequence goes on from NZ_JBSFBM010000348.1 coordinate 2,884, forward strand.
GGGCGGCCAACGGCCCCCGGCTCCCGCCGTCGTGGCGCCGAGCACTGACGACGCGGTCTTCTGGAACGCCGTCGAGCGGCAGGACGCGGACGTGCTCGCCGAGACCATCGGCGTCGACCCGGCGGCGGTGGGAGACCTGCTCCCGGCGTTGTCGTCGTGGCGGCGGCAGCGGCAGACCGGCTCGAAGCTGGACAGCTGGCGCTACCGCGACGAGTGGGTCCGCGTCCCAAACCAACCGGCCCGTCTCACCGGCACCTGGCTGGTCGCCGTACCGGCCGGGATCGACTCGCCGCTGCCGGCCGAGGTCAGCTCGGCTCTGCGAGTCGGCGGCGCGCGGGTGGTGCCGGTGGAGATCGACCCGTTCGACGTCCACCGCACCGCGTTGGCCGCCCAGCTCACCCTGGCCCTCGACGCGGCCAACTGTGACCGTCCGGACGGCGTGCTGTCCTTGCTCGCCCTGGACGAGCGGGTCCTGGCCCGGTACCGCTCCACGCCGCGCGGTTTCGCCGCCACCGTCGTCCTGGTGCAGGCCCTCGGCGACCTCGGCATCGGCGCGCCCCTGTGGTGCGCGTCCCGGGGTGCGATCGGCACCGGAACGGACGACCCCCTGGCCAACCCGGCCCAGGCGCTGCTCTGGGGCTTCGGCCGGGTGGCCGCCCTGGAACACCCGGAACGCTGGGGCGGGCTGGTGGACCTACCCGCGACCCTCGACGAGCGCGGTGCCAACCTGCTCTGCGCCCTGCTCTCCGGCGCCACGGGCGAGGACCAGGCCGCGATCCGAGCGCCCGGCCTCCTCGGCCGGCGGCTGATGCGGGCCCCGATCAGCGGCCGCAGCCCGGCTCGCGGCTGGCAGCCGCGCGGCACCACTCTCATCCTGGGCGGCACCGGCGGTCTCGGTTCCCAGCTGGCCCGGTGGCTGGCCGCGCACGGCGCCGAGCACCTGCTGCTGGTCAGCCGCCGGGGTCCGGACGCACCGGGCGCCGAGGCGTTGCGCGACGACCTCACCGCGCTGGGCGCGACGGTCACGGTGGCCGCCTGCGACGCCGCCGACCGCAACGCCCTGGCCGCGCTGATCGACGCGATCCCCGCCGAGACGCCGCTGACCACTGTGGTGCACAGCGCCGCCGTCCTCGACGACTGCGTGATCGACGCCCTGGAGACCCACCGCGTCGACGGCGTTCTGCGCGCCAAGGTGGACTCCGCCCGCCACCTGCACGAGCTGACCCGGGACCTGGACCTGGACGCGTTCATCACGTTCTCCTCGTTCGCCGGCACGGTGGCCAGTTCCGGCGTCGGCAACTACGCCCCCGCGAACGCCTACCTGGACGCTCTGGTGCAGCACCGCCGCTCGCTCGGCCTGCCGGGCACCGCGATCGCCTGGGGCGCCTGGGGTGGCGGCGGCATGGCCGATGGCGACTTCGGTGAGCTGCTGACCCGGCACGGCGTCGCCGAAATGGCACCCGAGCTGGCGATCACCACCCTGCGCCAGGCGGTGGAGCACGACGAGCCGTTCCTCACCGTCGCCGACATCCGATGGGAGCGGTTCTTCGTCGCGGTCACCGCGACTCGGCCCAGCCCTCTGGTCAGCGCGATCCCGGAGGCGCAGCAGGTGCTCGCGGCGATCGCCCGCGACGGCGACGGCGCCGGCGAGAGCGCCGCCGCGCGCCTCGCGGGCCTGCCGCCGGCCGAGCGGGCCAAGGCCCTGCTCGACACGGTACGGGCGCAGGTCGCCACGGTGCTCGGGTACGCCTCCGCCGACGAGGTGCCGCCGAAGAAAGCCTTCCAGGAGTTGGGCTTCGACTCGGTCACCGCCGTGGAACTGCGCAACCGGCTGGGCGCCGCCACCGGGCTGCGGCTGCCCGTCACGCTCGTCTTCGACTATCCGAACCCGACCACGCTCGCCGCCTTCCTGGACAGCCTGTGCGGCGGGACGGGGGCCACCTCCGCGGTGGACGACCTGGACCGCCTGGAAGCGGCCCTGGACAGCCTCGAACCGGACGACGTCACGTACGTCCGGCTGATGACTCGCATGCAGGCGCTCGTCGCGGACTGGAAGCACGGACGCGCCGAGCCGGTGGAGACCGCGGGCGAAGCCCTCGCCGACGCCACCGACGAGGAGATGTTCGACCTCCTCGGCAAGAAGTTCGGCATCGCCTGACCCGCACGCTCACAAGGGGAGACCTACCGATGGCCAACGAAGAGCGGTTGCGCTACTTCCTCAAGCGGGTCACCGCCGACCTGGAAACCGCGCAGGAGCGTATCCGGCACCTGGAGGTACGCGCCGACGAGCCGATCGCGATCATCGGCGTGGGCTGCCGGTTCCCCGGCGGCGTGGACTCTCCGGAGTCGCTGTGGAACCTGGTCGCGGGGGACGGGGACGGCATCACGCCGTTCCCGTCCGACCGGGGCTGGGACACCGAGGCGCTGTTCGACCCCGACCCGGACAACCCCGGGACGTCGTACGCCGCCGAGGGCGGGTTCCTGAGCGGGGCGGGTGACTTCGACGCCGGCTTCTTCGGGATCAGCCCCCGCGAGGCCCTGGCCATGGACCCGGCGCAGCGGCTCCTGCTGGAGGTGTCCTGGGAGGCGATCGAACGGGCCGGCATCGACCCGGCGTCGCTGTCCGGGTCGCGTACCGGTGTGTTCGCGGGCACCAACGGCTCGGACTACTCGGCCATCCTGATGGGCGCGTCCGAAGGGCTGGAGGGGTATCTGGCCACCGGCAACGCGGGCGCTGTCATCTCCGGGCGGGTGTCGTACTCGCTGGGTCTGGAGGGGCCGGCGGTCACCGTCGACACCGCGTGCTCGTCGTCGCTGGTGGCACTGCACCTGGCGGCGCAGGCGCTGCGGGCCGGTGAGTGCTCACTCGCGCTGGCCGGCGGTGTCACGGTGATGGCCACCCCGTCGCTGTTCGTCGGCTTCTCCCGCCAGCGTGGCCTGGCGGCGGACGGCCGGTGCAAGGCGTTCGCGGGTGCCGCCGACGGCACCGGCTTCGCCGAGGGCGCTGGGGTGCTGCTGGTGGAGCGGCTCTCCGACGCGGTCCGCAACGGTCACCGGGTGCTCGCCGTGGTGCGCGGAAGCGCGGTCAACCAGGACGGCGCGTCGAACGGGTTGACCGCCCCGAACGGGCCGTCGCAGCAGCGGGTGATCCAGGCCGCGCTGGTCGACGCCCGACTGTCGGCGGCGGACGTCGACGTGGTCGAGGCGCACGGCACCGGCACCACCCTGGGCGACCCGATCGAGGCGCAGGCGGTCCTGGCGACCTACGGCCAGGACCGGCCCGCCGGTCAGCCGCTGTGGTTGGGGTCGGTGAAGTCGAACATCGGGCACACCCAGGCAGCCGCCGGTGTCGCCGGAATCATCAAGGTGGTCGAGGCGCTGCGTCATGAGACGTTGCCGCGCACGCTGCACGTGGACGAGCCGACACCGCAGGTGGACTGGTCGGCCGGTGCGGTGGAGCTACTGACGTCGTCCCGGCCGTGGACGGTGGGGGAGCGCCCGCGTCGGGCCGGGGTGTCATCGTTCGGGGTGTCCGGCACCAACGCCCACGTGATCATCGAGGAGGCGCCGGCCACGCCCGTCGACGAGCCGGTCGTGACGGAGTCGAACGTGCCGTGGCTGTTGTCGGCGGCGGCGCCGGAGGCGCTGCGCGGGCAGGCCGAGCGGCTGTCGCGGGTGACGGCGGATCCGGGGGCGGTGGCGTACTCGCTGCTGTCCACCCGATCGGTGCTGAGCCACCGGGCGGTCGTGCTCGGCCCGGATCACGGCGCCGGCCTGTCCGCCCTCCGGGACGGCCTGCCGTCGAGCGCTGTGGTGTCCGGCTCGGCCCATCCGGACGCGGGTGTGGTGTTCGTCTTTCCGGGCCAGGGTTCCCAGTGGGTGGGGATGGCGGTGGGTCTGCTGGACGCCGAGCCGGTGTTCGCGGCCCGGATCGCGGAGTGTGCGGCGGCGCTGGCGCCGTTCGTGGACTGGAACCTCCTCGACGTGCTGCGCTCCGACGATCCGTTGGAGCGGGTGGATGTGGTGCAGCCGGTCTTGTGGGCGGTGCACGTGTCCCTGGCCGAGGTG
>NZ_JBSFBM010000349.1:0-6892 GCF_053592955.1 Micromonospora sp. NPDC002411
CGTCACTCTGCCACAGTTGCAGTATCAGCGACTGCCCACGACGGTCTGCGGCAGGCCCATACCCGGCGACACGCCTTCCAGTGTGGACGGATCCGACCACGCCGCGACCAACCGGTCGGTCTCCACCTCGAACCGGTCCCGCCAGCCGTCACCGAGGTGGTCGGGCTTCTCGGCCCATTCCACCGGCCGCTTCGCGGCCAGCCCCTGGAAGTTGACCACCACTTCGAAGAGGTGGTTGAGCAGGTCACGCACCACGTAGTCACGGCAGGGCGTGGGCAGGTCGAGCTGGTCGTCGGTGATGCCACGCACCACGTCGACGGTTCGCGGCGCGGCAGCCGCCAGCAGATCGCTAGTCTGAGTGGTCATAGGGCCAGCGTATGAGGGTGGTCTTGAACAAATGCGACAGCGACCGCGTGGCGATAGCCGGGGGATTCTCGACCCCGGGCGCATGCTGCGCGAGGTGCGCTTCCGACGGCACCTGCCGGCGGAGCCGCTACGCCGCTGGGTCGAGCACTACTGGCTGATCGACTGGGCGTTGCACACACCGTTCGAGCAACGGGTCGTGCCGCACCCGGCGGTGAACGTGGTGTTCCGGCGGGACGGCGACGGCAGCGGCAGCGGCAGCGGCAGCGGCAGCGGGGCCGCGTCCGGCGAGGTGGCGGGTGTGGGTCGTGACCTGTTCCGGATCACCCTGACCGGCACCGGCCGCGTGTGCGGGGTGCAGTTCCGCCCCGGCGGCTTCCACCCGTTCTGGCAGCGTCCGGTGAGTGAGCTGACCGGCCGGCGGGTGCCGCTGCCCACGGGCCGCCTGGCATCCCCCGGGATCGGGATGTGCGCGGGCACCGACGAGGAGCGTTGCGAGGCCCTGGACGCCCTGCTCAGCGCCTGGGAGCCCACACCGGATCCGGTGGCCGAGGAGGCCACCCGGCTGGCCGAGGCGATCCGCACCGACCGGACGGTGCTGCGGGTCGGCGACTTTGCCGCGCGGCACGACGTTCCGGTCCGCCGGTTGCAACGGCTCTTCCTGGAGTACGTGGGCGTCGGGCCGAAGTGGGTGATCCGCCGCTACCGACTCCAGGAGGCCGTCGAACAGGCTGCCGGTGGCCCTCTGAGCTGGGCGGACCTTGCCGCCGACCTCGGTTACAGCGACCAGGCCCACCTGGTGCGCGACTTCACCGCGGTGGCCGGGGTGTCTCCCGCCGCGTACGCCCGGTCGGTGCGCTGACCACCCGCGCTCAGCGGCGGCGCAGGACGACCACTGCGACGTCGTCCTGGATCTCCGGTGGGGCCAGCTCCACCAGCAACCGGGCGCAGAAGCGGTCCAGGTCCTCGTCGACAGTGGTGGAGACCGCGGCGAGGGCGGCCAGCCCCTCGTCGATTGTCGCGTCCCGTCGCTCGATCAGCCCGTCGGTGTAGAACACCAGCGTGGCCCCGGCCGGCAGCACGAACTCCAGGTCGGGCGGGCGAGGTGCCCGGACGCCGAGCAGCGGTGCGGAGTGCTGCACGAACTCGATCTTGCCGTCCAGGCTGAGCACCGGCGGAAGATGCCCGGCGCTGGCCAGCCGGACCCGACCGGTCGGTGGGTGCAGCAGCAGTACGCAGAGCGTGGCCAACTCGTTCGGCAGCAGTGTCCGCATCAGCTCGTTGACCCGGTGCAGGATCTCGCCGGGCTGGTGCCCCTCGACCGCGTACGCCCGCACCGCGTGCCGCAGCTCGGCCATCACTGTCGCCGCGTGCAGCGAGTGGCCGGCCACGTCCCCGATCGCCAGCAGCAGGTGCCCGTCGAGCATCACCAGTTCGTAGAAGTCGCCGCCCACCTCGGTCTGGGCGCTGGCCGGCTCGTAGCGCACGGCGAGGTCCAACCCGGCCACGTCGGGAAGGCCGCGCGGGAGCAGGCTGCGCTGGAGGGTCACCGCTATCCGGTGCTCCTCGTCGAACGAGCGCTGCCCCTCCACGGCCGCCGCCACCGCCTGAGCGAGCTGCTTGAGCACCGGGGTTCGCGCGGTCTGGGTGGCGGTCGGGACCACCACGTACAGCGGGGCCCGGTCCTCGCGCAGCTTCGCGGCGGCGACAGTCACCGTGTCGCCCGCCGGCCAGTCAACCAGCGCCCAGTCCGCCGGGGCCTCCACCCGGACGGTGGCGCCGGTCGGCACTCCGGTGTCGTCCACCACCCACGGCACCACTGTGGCGGCCTCGCCGGGGGCGGCGCAGATCCCCGCGAGACAGTCCCCGTCGAACGTCTCGGCGATCACTGCCGCCGGGCTCTTGAAGATCTGTGCGGCGCCTTCGGCGGCGGCCTCCAGCAGGCGTGCGAAGGTCGGCGCGGCGTGCACCGCCACTGTCGTGTCGGCCAGGCCGAGCAGTCGCTCGGCGAGCAGTTCGGCGCGTTGCCGGGCCTGGTAGTAACGCAGGACCGCCCGGGTGGTGGCGATCAACTCTTCCGGCTCGATCGGCTCGGTCAGGTACGCGTCCGCGCCCCGGGTCAGTCCCTGGGCCCGGTCGGCGACGTCCACGGCGTGCGCCGACACGTGGATCACCGGCATCGCCGGGTGACGGACCTTGATCTGTTCGCAGACCTCGTAGCCGCTGAGGTCGGGCAGCCGGACGTCGAGGACGACGAGGTCGATCCGGTCCACCTCGACCCGGGCCAACGCCTCGGCGCCGTTCTCGGCCTCGAGCACTGTGAACCCGGCCCGGGTCAGCCAGCTGACCAGCAGGTAGCGCTTGGTACGACTGTCATCGACCACCAGGACGGTCGCCGGCATGCCGTCCACGCCTCACGCTCCGCCAACGGGTAGGGAGACGTGGAATGTGCTGCCCCGGCCCGGCTCGCTGGTCAGCTCCAGGGTCCCGCCGAGCAGCGTCACCAACCGTCGGGCGTACGGCAGGCCGAGGCCGGTGCCGCCGACCCGGGTGGCGCCCGGCACCTGGTAGAACTCCTCGAAGATCCGGTCGTGCAGCTCGGGGGCGATGCCCGGCCCGGTGTCGCTGACCTCGAACGTCCACCTGTCGCCCTGCCGGTCGGCGCGCAGTCGCACCTCGCCGCGCTCGGTGAACTTCAATCCGTTGTGCAGCAGATTGCGCAGCACCTGGCCGAGCAGCACCTCGTCGGTGCGCAGCAGAGCCGGTGCGCTGGGCTCCTCCACGACCAGCTCCACCTCCGGACGGGTGGCCAGCGCGCGCAGTGTGCCGCGCAGTTGACCGAAGACCGGGCGCAGGTCGACGTCCGAGAGGTCCAGCTCGATCCGGCCGGACTCCGCCTTCGCCAGGTCCAGCAGCTCGTTGACCAGATTGAGCAGGTCGGCCGCCGACGAGCGGATCAGGTCGACCTGGCGGCCCTGCTCGTCGGTGAGTGGGTCGGAGGCGGAGTCGGTGAGCAGCCGCCCCAACCCGATGATCGCGGTGACCGGGGCGCGCAGCTCGTGGCTCACGTTGGCGAGGAACCGGCTCTTCGACTCACTCGCCGCCCGCAGTTGGGCCGACTTCTCGTCCAGTTCGGCGTAGAGGGCGACGACCCCTCGGTTGGTCTCCTCCAATTCCTCGGTGAGCTGGTTGTAGAGCGCCAGCACACCACGGTTGGTCTCGGCCAGTTCCTCGTTGAGCACGGCCAGCTCGTCACGTTGGCTGCGTACCTCGTCGAGCGCCGCGATGAGCTGCCCGTTCTGCGCTGTCAACTCGTCCAACGCGCTGGCCGGGGCGATACGGCCGAGTTCGCTGCGGAACTCGGCCAACCGCTCCGGGGTCGGGATCGGCGCGTTGGCCGGGACTCGTCGGGACATCCTCACGACCGTAACCCCCTCGACGGTCGCCACGCCCAACGTGTCAACCAGTCGGGACACCGCGCCGGACTGCGGTTGGTAGTGGCCGGCGGGCAACGGGGTCACCGGGGCGAGGTCGGCGCGCAGGTGGTGTCGGCCGTCGGCACCCGCGTCGATGTGGAAGCTGACGTCCGCGCCGCCGGACATCCCCAGCAGGTCCCGGGCCACCTCGCTGAGTGCGGTGGCGATCCGAACCTGGTCCTGGTGTTCGAGGCCCACCACGGCGGCCACCTCGCGGCCCCGCTGACGGATCACGAAGATGTCCTGCTCGACCCGCAGCGCCATCTGGAGCAGCGGCTGTGCGGCCGGCTCGCCGGTCATGTCCAGGACCTTGCCACGAGCACGCAGGCATCGTCGCGTCGCACACCCGCGTCGCGCAGGAGGGTTGCCGCCACGACGAGCGGAGAGCGCTCCGCCAGACCCGGGTAGTCCTCCAACCGCCAACGGTCGGCCACCCCGTCGCTGTGCATCACCAGGCGGGAGCCCGGACCGAGCGGGTAGTCGTACTCCCGGATGGTCGGCCGTTGGTGGCCGGCGATGCCGGGAAGCGACACCAGCCCGCGACGGCGGCCGCCCTCTTCGACGATCACACCGGCGATGTTGCCCAGGCCGGCGTAGCGCAGCACGCCTGCCTCCGGCGCGAGTTCGGCGACCGCGAGCGCGGCGCCTCGGGTGTGCGACATGCTCCGGTGCAGGTGAGCGACCACCGCTGCCGGTGGGCCGGCCGGGGCGTTGCGGAACGCGGCAAGCGCTGCGTCGGTTGCGGCGGCGGCCAACGAGCCGTGCCCCAGCCCGTCGCTGACCAGTACCTGGTGTCGCCCGTCGGCGACCCGGACGGCGTACCCGTCGCCGCTGACCGTCTCGCCGGTGATCGGCCGGGTCAGGGCGCCGGCCCAGGACGGCCGCGCGGGCTCCGCCGGCCAGACCTGTACGGCGAACACCGTCCCCCGGCCGGGCAGCGAGAATCCGTCGAACCAACTGGCCTGCCGCACGATGGCGCCCAGACCGATGCCGAGCGTGCCGGTGGTGGAGTGGCCGTCCTGGGACGAGACGGTCAGGTCGGCCATCCCCGGCCCGGAGTCGATCGCCACCAACTCCACGCCGGCCTGCCCGGCCCGGCGCACCGGCCGGAGCAGCAGCACCCCTTCGTCGGCGTGCTTGACCAGGTTGCTGGTCAGCTCGGCGGCGACGATGGCCAGATCGGCGATACGGACCTCACCGATCCCGACCTGCGCACCGAGGCGCTCGGCGGCCCGCCGGACGGCGCTCGCCGCGCTGCTGGCCTCCACCCGGAACCAGATGCCACTGTCGGTGACCGCCTCGGCGTTCACCGTGACCACTTGGTGACCGTGATGCGCGTGCCGGTCTCCGCCGAGGTCTCGATCTCGAACTCGTCGACGAGGCGGCGGGACCCGCTGAGGCCGAGGCCGAGGCCACCGCCGGTGGTGTAGCCGTCGGTCAGGGCCAGATCCAGGTCGGCGATGCCGGGCCCGGAGTCGGCGAAGACGATCCGGATGCCCTTGCGCCGGCCGTTGTCCACGGTCGCCACCTCGACCGAGCCGCCGCCCCCGTACACGAGGGTGTTACGGGCCAGTTCGCTCGCCGCGGTGACCACCTTGGTCTGGTCGACGAGGGACAGCTTGACGGCGACCGCCACGGACCGGACCAACTGCCGGACGCGTACCACGTCCTCATCGCTGCGGACCGACTGCGCCTGCGGGTGGCCCAGGTCGATGCCCGCGGTCACGGCGTGGCCGTCTCGGCGTCCGGCTCGTCCTCAAGCTCGTCGTCGAACCCGTCGTCGTGCGCCGCCGCGATGAGCTCCATGCCGCGCTCGACGTTCAGCGCGGTACGGATGCCGTTCAGCGACAGCCCCAGTTCGACGAGGGTGATGGCCACGGCGGGGCGCATTCCGACCACCACCGTCTCGGCGTCGAGCACCTTGGAGATCGACGCGATGGTGGAGAGCATCCGGCCGACGAAGGAGTCGACGATGTCCAGCGCGGTGATGTCGATGATGACGCCGTGGCAGCCGGTGTCCACGATCCGTTCGGCGAGGTCCTCCTGGAGCGCGACCGCCGTCTGGTCGGACATGTCCACCTGGATGGAGACGAGCAGGATGTCGCCGATCTTGAGGATCGGTACGCGTTCCATCAGATGCCCCGACGCGGTTGGCGGCGGGCCGTCTCCACCCCGGTCAGCCGCAGCACGTGGCGCAGCGCGTCGGCGAGGCTCGCCTTGGTGGCGATGTCGCCGAACTCGATGCCGAGCGCCACGATGGTCTGCGCGATCTGCGGACGGATGCCGGAGATGATGCAGTCGGCGCCCATCAGCCGGGCCGCCACCACGGTCTTCAGGATGTGCTGGGCGACCTGGGTGTCCACCGCCGGGACACCGGTGATGTCGATGATCGCGTACGGGGAGCCGGTGTCGACCAGGGTCTGCAGCAGCCGCTCCATCACGACCTGGGCGCGGGCCGAGTCCAGGGTGCCGACCAGCGGGACGGCGACCACGCCCTCCCAGAGCTTGACCACCGGCGTGGAGAGTTCGAGCAGCTGCTCGGCCTGATCGGCGATCAGGCTCTCCCGGGTGCGGACGAAGCTCTCGAAGGTGTAGAGGCCCATGTCGTCGACCAGCTTGGAGAAGGCGACGAAGTCGGTCAGCGCGCTGGTGCCGCCGGCCTCCTGCACCAGCTCGGCCAGCACGTCCTTGAGCGCGAACACGCTGATCGTGGTCTCGGTGGCGGAGAAACCCTGCCGGGCCCGACCACGGGACAGTTCGGAGAGCGCGGCGCGCAGCTCGGTGGCATGGTCGGCGGACAAATCGATGCTGCCCTGCTCGCCGGTGGCGACGATGGCGCGGTGCAGGTCCTGGACCTGCCGGCGAAGCTCGGCCTGACTCAGCCGGCCTCGCAACGAACTGGTGACGATCTCGGTCCACCGAGTCGTGACCCGTTCGTTCTGCTCGCTGAGCAGCGCGGCGAGCCGACCACTTTCTTCGGTGCTCAACGCCATTTCGAACCCCCTTGACCTGGACCGGGCCCGGGTCGCAGCTGGGCCAGCCGGGGAGCGGCC
>NZ_JBSFBM010000350.1:0-6827 GCF_053592955.1 Micromonospora sp. NPDC002411
GGGCGACCACTGCCTCGCCGCCCGGATCAACGGTCGCCTGGCCCCGCTCAGCTCGGAGCTGGACGAGGGCGACGTGGTGGAGATCTTCACCGAGAGCGACGGCGACAACGGGTTCGAGGCCGGGGTGGCGCCGCGCGGCCCCCGCCGGGAGTGGCTGAGTTTCGTCAAGTCGCCGAACGCGCAGATGCAGATCAACAGGTGGTTCGCGGAGCACACCGAGCCGGGCATCACGATCAGCGACAAGGTCCGCCTCGGTCGGGCCACCATCGGGCTGGCTCTGCGGCAGCACAACCGTGGCCTCGCCAGTGACCTGCCACTGTTGCGCCTCTCCGAGGAGCTGGGCTACCCCGACCTGGAGACCCTGCTGGTCGCGGTCTTCGACCGGGTGATCGAACCGGACACCGTGGTACGCCAGCTCATCGACCTGGTCGACCACCGGCAGTGACCGAGCCGGCCCCGGCGCGTCCGAAGGACATTCGTGACCACTAGCCTGGGGTCATGATCCCCCGCTCCCGCGCCACCGGTCGGGCCATGTTCTACCAGGCCTTCTACCGAATGCCACTGCCGGTGCGTCGGCGCCTGGTCCGGCTGGCCGTGCCCAAGTACATCGTCGGCGCGGTCACCCTGGTGCGCGACGCCGAGGCGACGGGCGCGGGACGCCTGCTGATGCTGCGCCAACCGCCCGGCAAGGGCTGGTCCCTCCCCGCCGGTCTGCTGAACCGCGGCGAGGCCCCGGTCGTGGGAGCGGCCCGCGAGCTGTTCGAGGAATCCGGCATCCGGCTCCCCCCGTCGCGGCTGCGCCCGGCGGCACCGAACGCGATCGTGCACGCCAAGGGCTGGGTGGACATGGTCTTCGAGACGGAGGTGCCGGCGTCCACCACCGAGCTGGCGGTCGACGGCGCCGAGGTCTTCGAGGCCGCCTGGCACCCGCTGGACGACCTGCCCAAGCTGACCTGGCCGACCGCCCGGCTGCTCGCCTACTACGACATCGGGCCGCTGGCCGGGCAGTTCCCACCACCGATCCCGGACGATCTGCCATGACCGGCGCGGGCGTTCCGGCGGAGCTGTGCGCGGTGGTGCTCGCCGCCGGCGAGGGCACCCGGCTGCGCCCGCTCACCGAACGGGTTCCGAAGGCGCTGTGCCCGGTGGGCAACGTGCCGCTGCTCGACCGCGCGTTGGCGCGGTTGGCCGGGCTCGGCCTGACCGGCCCCGACCGGGTGGCGGTGAACGCCTGCTACCTCGGCGACCAGGTGGTCGCCCACGTCGGTGACCGCGCGCACCTGTCCGTGGAGGTGGGCGACCCGCTGGGCACCGCCGGCGGGGTGGCGAACCTGCGGGACTGGATCGACGGACGGCCGGTGCTGGTCGGCAACGCCGACGCGTACCTCGCCGACCCGGCGGCCGCGCCCGGCCCGGACGTGGCCGCCCTGCTCGACGGCTGGGACGGGCACACCGTCCGCCTGCTGGGCCAGCCCGCCGCGAACCCCACGGAGCCCGGCACCTTCGACGGGCACTGCTTCACCGGCTTCTCACTGTTGCCCTGGCGACTGGTCCGTGACCTGCCGGTGGTCGTTTCCGACCTGGTCCGTGTCCTCTGGCGTCCGGCGGAGGCGGCGGACGCCCTGGAGGTGGTGCCCTACCCGGGCACCTTCTTCGACACCGGAACGCCGGCCGACTACCTGGCGGCCAACCTGCACGCCGCGGCCGGCGGCACCCTCGTCGACCCGTCGGCGAGGGTCACCGGCCGCTGCGAGGAATCGGTGGTCGGCGCGGGCGCGCAGGTCGACGGCGACGTGTTGCGCAGCGTGGTGTGGCCGGGCGCGACGGTTCGCGCCGGGGAACGGTTGGTCGACGTCATCCGGTTCGGGAACGGCACCGTGCCCACACTCCCCGAGCCGGACCGGCAGCACCTGCTCGGCCCGGCCGGAAAACATCTAGCATGAGCGACGACGCCGACGAACGGAGAAATGTCCCGTGATCACCGCGATCGTGCTGATCGACTGCGCCACCGACGCGATCCCCGAGGTGGCCGAGACCCTGGCCAACCTCCCCGGTGTGAGCGAGGTCTACTCAGTGGCCGGGCACGTCGACCTCATCGCCATCGTCCGAGTCCGCGAGTTCGACCAGATCGCCCAGGTCATCGCGGGCAGCATCTCCAAGGTGCCGGGCGTGCTCAACACCGAGTCGCACATCGCGTTCCGCGCGTACTCCCAGCACGACCTCGAGGAGGCGTTCGCGATCGGTCTGGCCAGCGCCGACTGACCCGCCCGTCCCGCACCGCACGCACGGCGGCCGGTCCACCGCTCGGGTGGACCGGCCGTCTGCTGTCGCTACGTCAGCTCTCGCTGGGAGCCGGCGTCTCGGTGGTGCCACCGCCCGGAGCCTCGGTGTTGCCACCCGGGGCCGGCGACTCGGTGCCGGTGCCACCCGGAGCCGGCGACTCAGTGCCGGTACCACCCGGGCTGGGCGTACCGCTGGCGCTGGTCTGCGGAACCGGGATGCCCAACCGGTTGGCGAGCTGCACCAACTCGTCGTAGTGCGCCTGCAGCGTCGGCAGGGCGGTCTGGGCCAACTGGACCACCGACTGCTCGGAGCCCTGCGAGATCTCCGTCTGGGTGGCCTGGATGGCCTGGACGTGACCAGCCAGCTCACTGGTCACCCAGAGCCGGTCGAACTCCGCACCACTGGCGTTGTTCAGCTTGTCGATGACCGCCTGCTGATCGGCGCTGGGCTCGTTCGGCAGTTCCACGTTGAGCTGGGACGCGGTCTGCTGCACCGTCTGGTCCAGCTGGGTGTGGTCGGTCTTCAGCATCGCACCCAGGTCCTTGACCCCCTGGTCCTGACCCTTCTGCTGGGCCAGGTCACCGGCGGTGATCTCGAACAGGTTGACCTGGTGAACCGCCTGCAGATACTGGGTGTCCTGCGTCGACGGCTGTGCCGCGGCCTGCGCGGCCGCGGCCGGCGCGACACCGACCAGTACCAGCGCGGCCAACAGGCCGAGGCGTTTGATACCCAACATGCTTCCCCCCCTTGAGACGTTGGACCGCACGGATACCCGGCTCACCGGGGTTATTCCTGCGATCGCCCGTCGCGCGGGGTCGACCGGTCCTGCCGCGAGCGTCCGACTCCGCCTCGGATGGGCGGTGGGTACGCATACGACGTGGCGCCCGCCGGAAATCCGGCGGGCGCCACGTAACGGTGCGATCGGGTGATCAGCGACGGCTCTCGCCGCTGCCGATCTCCTCGCGCTCGGGCCGGGGCTCGACCGGCGGGTGCCCCGGCGAGACCGGCGCCTCGACCGGCTTCTCGATCGGGTAGAAGAAGCCTCGGATGGCCGGCCCGAGGGCGCCCAGCCGGTTCATCTTCTTCGGGACGACCCAGCCGACGTAGTCCAGCTGACCGTGGCCGTCCGCGTGCCCGTTCGACGCGCTGAGCGGCTGGTGCACCTCGACGAACCGACCGTCCGGCAGCCGTCGGATGATGCCGGTCTCCACGCCGTGCGCGAGCACCTCCCGGTCGTGCTGCTGGAGACCCAGGCAGAGCCGGTACGTGACGTAGTACGCGATCGGTGGGAGCACCAGCAGACCGATCCGGCCAGCCCAGGTCATCGCGTTCAGGCTGATCTGGAACTTGTCGGCGATCACGTCGTTGGCGCCGGAGAGCGTCAGCACGATGTAGAAGGCGACGGCCATCGCACCGACGGCGGTCCGGGCCGGAGCGTCCCGGGGGCGCTCGAGCAGGTTGTGGCTCTTGTAGTCCTTGCGTTGCCGCGCTTCCAGGAACGGGTACATCGTCGACAGGCCGACCAGGATGCCGGGCAGCACGACCGTCGGCCAGAACAGCGGCGGGATCACGTACCCGTCGCCGAGCGGGATGTTGATCTCCCAGGCCGGCATCAGTCGGGTCGAGCCGTCGAGGAACATGACGTACCAGTCAGGCTGGCTGGCGGCCGAAACCACCCACGCCTCGTACGGGCCGAACAGCCAGATCGGGTTGATCTGGAACAGACCGCCCATCAGCGCGATGACGCCGAAGACGACCATGAAGAAGCCGCCCTGCTTCAACGCGTACCGCGGGAACATCCGCTCGCCGACCACGTTGTTGTTGGTCCGGCCGGGGCCGGGCCACTGGGTGTGCTTCTGCTTGAAGACGAGCCCCAGGTGGACGCTGATCAGCGCGACCAGCAGACCCGGGATGAGCAGCACGTGGGCGATGAAGAACCGGCTGATGATGATCGTGCCCGGGAACTCGCCGCCGAAGACCGACGAGGTGACCCAGGAGCCGATCACCGGGATGGACAGCATGATCGCCGAGGCGATCCGCAGGCCGGTGCCGGAGAGGCCGTCGTCCGGCAGCGAGTAGCCGGTGAAGCCGGCCAGGAAGCCGACCCAGAACAGCAGCGAACCGATGATCCAGTTGGTCTCACGCGGCTTGCGGAAGGCGCCGGTGAAGAAGACCCGCAGCATGTGCACGACGATCGCGGCCATGAACAGCAGCGCCGCCCAGTGGTGCATCTGCCGCATCACCAGACCACCGCGGACGTCGAACGAGATGTCCAGGCTGGAGGCGTACGCGGCGGACATCGGAGTGCCCTGCAACGGCGCGTAGCTGCCGTCGTAGACCACCTCGGTCATCGCCGGCTCGAAGAAGAAGGTGAGGAACACACCGGTCAGCAGCAGCACGACGAACGAGAACAGCGCGATCTCGCCGAGCAGGAAGGACCAGTGGTCCGGGAAGACCTTGTTCAGCAGCTTGCGCAGCGGGGTGGCCACCGCGAAGCGGTCGTCCACTCCCACCGCGGCCTTGCCCGGCGTCGCCGCCAGGTCCAACTTTCGACGCTTCACGGCCGCTCCCAGAAGTCAGGCCCGACGGTCTCGGTGTAGTCGGACTTCGCCACGAAGAAGCCCTCGGAGTCCACCTCGATCGGCAACTGCGGCAGCCGCCGGCTGGCAGGGCCGAAGACAGGCTTGGCGTTGTTGGTGATCAGGAACTGGGACTGGTGGCACGGGCAGAGCAGCCGGTTGGTCTGCTGCTCGTACAGGCTGGCAGGGCAGCCGGCGTGCGTGCAGATCTTGGAGAAGGCCGCGTAGTTGCCCCACATGTAGTCGCCGTGGCCGATGGTCTCGTTGGCCCGACGCGACTCCTGCGCGTCGGAGTCGCGGAGGTGGATCAGCAGTGTCGGCGAGTCGGCGTGCTTGTTGCTCACGCCGTGATCGATGCCGGGGAAGACGGTCAGCTGACCACCGGCACTGATGTCCGCCGGACGGACCGGACGACCGTCCTCCCGGACCAGGCGGATCCGCTCGCCGCCCTCGGCCGGGGCGAACCCGGTGGTGAACATCTGGTTGTTCTTGTGCGGCTGCGAGATCAGACCGCCGACCAGCGGCGCGGCGGCGACCGCGGCGACCGGCGCCAGACCGGCCAGCAGCGAGATGCCGAGCAGTGGGCGACGCTTCACACCCAGCTCGTCGGCCATGTAGAGCATGGTCTGGCCGGTGATCGTGCGGCCTTCCTCGTCCACCTGGCCCTCGTGCCGGTCCTGGATCGAGACCTCCTTGGGCAGCAACTTCTTGCCCCAGGTCAGGATGCCGAAGCCGACGGCGAGCAACGCCACGCCGAGGGTGAACCCGAGCAGCGGGGTGTAGAACTTGTCGCCGCCACGGCCCGCCTCGTACTGCCACGGCCACCAGATGTAGATGGCCAGGAAGGCGGTCGCGGCCAGACCGGTGATCAGGAAGAAGCCGGCGACCACCCGGGTCAGCCGACGCTCCGCCTTCGTGCCGGGCAGCACCTGCGGCTCGTAGTGGACGATCTCGATGTCGTCCCGACGCGCGCCCTCACGGACGATGTCGAACCGGGTCAGCCTGGGGTCGTTCACGTCGAGCGGCTCCCGGCCCTGCGGGGCCTGGTGCTCGGTGTGGGTGCTCATGCCGTCACCTCGCTACGGGTGGTGCCGAACGGCACCACGGCGCTGAAACTGAGTATCCGCTCGGTCACGACTTACCTGCAATCCACAGGCTGGCGAAGACGAGCGCCACGATGCCGACCAGGAAGATCGCCAGGCCCTCGGTGGAGGGGCCGTACCGCCCGAGGTTGAACCCGCCCGGGTCCTGGTCGTGCTTCAGCGTCTCCTGGATGTAGGCGATGATGTCGGCCTTCTGCTCCGGCCGGAGCTGGTTGTCGCCGAACACCGGCATGTTCTGCGGGCCGCTCAGCATCGCCGCGTAGATCTGACGGTCGGTAGCGGGGTGCAGGCTCGGGGCGAACTTGCCCGAGGAGAGCGCGCCGCCGCCACCACCGAACGCGTGGCACTGCGAGCAGTTGATCCGGAACAGCTCACCGCCGGCCGCGATGTTGCCGTCCTCACGGAGGTCGTCACCGTCCGGCACGACCGGGCCGCCACCCAGCTCCTGGATGTACTGGGCCAGCTGACGGGTCTGCTCGTCGGTGAAGACGGGGGGCTTGCGGTGCGCCTGGGCCTCCTGGCGGGCCAGCGGCATCCGCCCGGAGCTGACCTGGAACTCGACCGAGGCCGCGCCGACGCCGATCAGGCTCGGCCCGCGGCCCTCGACACCCTGGGCGTTGCGACCGTGACAGGTCACACAGCTCACGTCGAACAGCGCCTTGCCCTCGGCGGCGGCGCCGGTCAGCTGCGGGTTGTCCTGCGCCTGGGCACCCGGGGCGAAGACGGTGTAGGCGCCGCCGGCGAGCATCAGCGCGGCGATCAGCCGGTGCAGTGGAGCGCGGTCGCCCACATCGGTCGGAGTGACCTACGGCCGGGTGACCTGGTGTTCTACAGCGGGCTCGGGCACGTCGCCCTCTACGTG
>NZ_JBSFBM010000351.1:0-6776 GCF_053592955.1 Micromonospora sp. NPDC002411
CACACTCAAGATCGATGACCGGGTGTTGGTCAACAAGCTGGTCTACGACTTCCGGTCGCCGCACCGCGGTGAGGTGATCGTGTTCAAAGCCCCCACCACGTGGAGCGGCAACCCCGACGGTGAGGACTTCATCAAGCGGGTGATCGGTGTCCCCGGTGACCACGTGGTCTGCTGCGACCCGCAGGAACGGCTGATGATCAACGGCAAGTCGCTGGACGAGCCGTACATCTTCTCCCTGGACGGGGTGCGCGACAAGCCCGCCGACCAGGAGTTCGACATCACCGTGCCGGAGGGTCGGCTGTGGGTGATGGGTGACCACCGCTCGGCCTCCGGTGACTCGCTGGAGCACTGGCAGCAGTCCGGGCAGAACATCACCGAGGCCACGATCCCCGAGGACGACGTGGTCGGGCGGGCGTTCACCGTCTTCTGGCCGGTCAACCGGGCCACCTGGCTCACCGTGCCCGACTCGTTCGACGGCATTCCCAAGCCGTAGACCACCGGGGCGTGGGCGATCCGCCGTCGGTCTGGCAGGCTGGTGCGGTGAACGTGAGCGCGAGGAGTGAGCTTGCGAGCCCCGCAGTCGCGAACAGCAGCAGCCGTGTCTACACCCCTCGACGCGCGGCCCGCGTGCTGCTCGTCGACGCGGCCGGTCGGGTCCTGCTGTTCGAGGGCTTCGACCCGGCCCGACCAGGGCATCGATACTGGTTCACCCCCGGTGGTGGGCTCGATCCGGCGGAGACCCCGGCAGCCGGCGCGGCACGGGAGTTGGCCGAGGAGACCGGGCTGCGGCTCGACCCGACCGCGCTGGGTGAGGCGGTCTTCTCCGACACGACCGAGTTCACCTTCGACGGCAACTGGTACCGCCAGGAGCAGGACTTCTTCCTCCTTCGGGTGCAGTCCTGGCAGGTCGACACCACCGGCTTCAACGACATCGAGCAGCGCAGCATCGCCGATCACCGCTGGTGGCTCCCGGACGAGTTGGTGGCCAGCGGTGAGCGGTTCTACCCGCCCGAGTTGCCCGCCCTGCTGACCAGCCTGAGCCAGTCGACGGCCGCAGGTCGGGACGAGGCTCCGTGCTGACCCCGCCGCGCACCGTCGTGCGCCGCGAGGCCGGCCTCTACGCCCTGGAACGAGCACTGCAGCGGCGCGGGTTCCGGCACGTCGCCGGCGCCGACGAGGCGGGCCGGGGAGCGTGTGCCGGTCCGCTGGTCGCGGCCGCTGCGGTGCTACCCGAGGGGCGGCGCGGCGAGATCGAAGGGCTGGCCGACTCGAAGCTGCTCACCCCGGCCAGCCGGGAACGGGTGTACGCGGAGGTCGTGGACCGTGCCCTCGCGTACGCCGTGGTGGTCATCCCCGCCGACGAGGTCGACGCCCGAGGGCTGCACGTGTGCAACCTGGCGGCGATGCGCCGGGCGCTCGCCTCGCTCACCACCCGCCCGGAGTACGTGCTGACCGACGGCTTCGGAGTGGACGGCCTGGGCGTGCCCGGCCTGGCGGTGTGGAAGGGCGACCGCGTGGCCGCGTGCGTGGCGGCGGCCAGCGTGCTCGCCAAGGTCACCCGGGACCGGATCATGGTGGAGCTGGACGGGGTGTTCCCGGCGTACGGCTTCGCCGAGCACAAGGGCTACATCACCCCGGAGCACTCGGCGGCGCTGCGGGAGCACGGGCCGTGCCGGGAGCACCGGTTCTCGTACGTCAATGTCGCCGCGGTCTCCGGCCGCGACGGTCGGCCGCCACGCGCCCGACGGCCCGGCGGCCACGCCTCGGAAGAGCCGATGGAGCGCTCCTGGGCGTCAGGGGGTACCGTCGGCGTGGCGTTGGGCGAGCAGCCTCGGCCTCCGGCGCCGGTGGGGGAAGATGTGGCCATGGAAGGCGGAGTGCGATGAGCGCGGAAGATCTCGAGAAGTACGAGACCGAGATGGAGCTGCAGCTCTACCGGGAGTACCGCGACATCGTCCGCCAATTCTCGTACGTGGTGGAGACGGAACGCCGGTTCTACCTGGCCAACCAGGTCGACCTGCACGTGCGCAACTCCGACGGCGAGGTCTACTTCGAGGTCGAGATGCACGACGCCTGGGTGTGGGACATGTACCGTCCCGCCCGCTTCGTGAAGAACGTCCGGGTGATGACCTTCAAGGACGTCAACGTCGAGGAGCTGGAGAAGCCCGACATCTCGCTGCCCGCCGACTCCGGCTTCGGCGGCTGACCGCACCCGGCCACGCCACGGGCCCCCCACCCGTGGCGTAGCACCTGCCGCCGATCACTCGGCCGGCACCACGACCTCGACCCGCTGCACCAGGTTGTTGGCGAAACCGCCACGGTTCCACGGCTGCTCGACCGGCTGGGTCCGCCCGGACGCGTCGGTCGCCCGGGCACCCAGCACGTAGCGGCCCGGGGCGGCGGTCCACTCGTACCGCCAGCGCCGCCAGGCGAAGTCCCCAGAATCCGCCGGGTCCAGCTCGGCCGACGCCCAGCTCTTCCCACCGTCGGTCGTCACCTCCACGGCCACCACCGGGGCGTGCCCGGACCAGGCCCGACCGTCGACGGTGCACGGGCCGGGGCGCAGCACACGGCGGCGGGACATGAAGTCCGGGAAGCCGGGCGGGCGGACCAGCGCACGCGGCTCGATCCGGGTGACCGGCACGCCTGGGTCGTCGGCGTCCTGGCGTACCCGGTAGGCCACCGCGTTCTGGTACCCCTCGAACGGTTCGGTCCGCACCTCGATCGAGTGCAGCCACTTCACGTGCGCCATGCCGTACCAGCCCGGCACGATCAGCCGCAGCGGCGCGCCGTGCTGCGGCAGCAGGGGAGCGCCGTTCATCTCGTACGCCAGCAGCACCTCCTCGCGCAACGCGTCGGCGACCGGCAGCGCCCGCTGGTAGTCCTGCTCGACCCCGCGTTCGACGCCGTGATCGGCGCCGGTGAAGACCACGTCTATCGCGTCTGGCCCGAGCCCCGCCTCCCGCAGCAGCGGAGCGAGGGGAGTGCCGGTCCACTCGGCGTTGCCGACCGCCTCGACCAGCCACGGCTGGCTCACCGGTCGGGGATGCAACAGGGCCCGGCCGTTGCCGGCGCACTCCAGTGTCACCTGCCGGGTGACCCGTGGCCGCTCACGCAGGTCGGCGAGGCTGACCGTCAGCGGCCGGTCCACCGCGCCGCCGATGGTCAGCGCGTGCGTCGCCGCGTCGACCTCCGGGATGTCGTAATGGATCAGCAGGTAGTGCAGCCCGGCCGGGGTGACGTCGTAGCGCAACGCTTCCAACGGGATGCCGTGGTTACGCGCGGCGAGCTGCAACTCCTCGGCGCTGATCGCCTCGTCCGGCGCCGCGAGCCGGGACGGGTCGCTCACGTCCGCCACCGTCGGGCCGGCGGGGGACGTGGTCCGGTCGTCGAGAGTGGTCATGCGGGCCTCCCCGGTCCAGACGGCGGCACCCGCCGTACGCGGCCCAGCTTAGGGCCTGTTTCATAGGGGCGGTCGAGCCGAGGCCGGTCGTCGTCCGGGCCCGCCGCAGGCCGGCCAGTTCTTATGGAACAGGCCCTTAAGCCTTCCCTCGCGGCCCGAGAACGGCACCGGAGGGACGGCGCGGTGTGGGGCCGCCGGTCTCGTATCCGTTCGGCCGCGCGATCATCGTGGATTGTGATGCTCACTGATGAGGACTTCTGGCGGCTCGTCGCGATGCTCGGCGGTCGGCCCGAGCTCCAGGACGACCGGCCGTACGAGCGGTTGACCGCCGTACTGTCGGAAGAGCCGGTGGAACGGATCGTCGCCTTCGCCGAGACGCTCGCGTTCAAGCTCTACCAACTGGACCGTCGGGCGCTCGCTCAGGCTGTCCCGCCGGGCGCGGACCACCTGTCCGACGACGGCTTCCTGTACGCGCGCTGCGCGGTGGTGGTGGCGGGTCCGACGGCGTTCGATGCCGTGCTGGCCGATCCGGCGGCGTTCGCGCGTTTCACCACCGTCGAGGCCGCCCACGCGGATTCGATCCTCGACGTTCCCTCCAACGCCTACCAGAAGGCGACCGGCAGGGAGTGGGAGCACGTAGAGGAGTACGACTACGAGACCGGATCCAATGAACAGTGGTGGTGACCTGGACCGTTAGGCGTCGCGCATAGCAGATCATCGAGGGCGTCGGGTGGTCGTCCACAGCGCCGCCGGTTGTCCACAGGTTCGTCGGCCGGGCTGGCGTACCACCCGACCGTGGCCGGAGGCTGCCGTCATGCGACAGCCATCGGTCCGTTCGATCCGCCGCACCGTGCTGCTCTGCGCCGCCGTTCCACTTGCGCTGACCGTGCAGCTCTGCGGTCTGGCGGTGCTTGTCGCGGCGGTGCCCGGCCAGCCACCGACGCCGACCGTGCCGATCGCGTTCCAGGCTTCCGCTCCTGCGTCCGTTCCCGCCGAGCGCTTCCGCTGGCCGCTCGACGGGCCACCGCGACTGGTGCGCCGCTTCGACCCGCCACCCCAGCCGTGGCTGTCCGGCCACCGGGGCGTCGACCTGGCCGCCCCGGCTGGAGCTGTGGTCCGCAGTGCCGGGCCGGGCACCATCCTCTTCGCCGGTCTGGTGGCCGGCCGACCGGTGGTCACCGTGGGGCACGCCGGTGCGCTGCGAACCACCCACGAGCCCGTGCAACCCGGGGTACGCCCCGGTCAGGCGGTCGCCGCAGGCGCGCCACTGGGCGAACTGCTGCCCGGCCATCCGGGTTGCCCGGCGGACGCGTGCCTGCACTGGGGCCTGCGCCGGGGCGAGGAGTACCTGGACCCGCTCGCCCTGCTCGGCCTCGGCCCGGTGCGCCTGCTCCCGGTCAGCGGGCCCTCCGCCGGTGCCGGCCTCCTGTCGATGCGTTCGGTCAGCGCTGCGCGAGCAGGGCCGGCAACCGTGTGGCCAGCCGCTCGTACTCGTCGGCGGTGTTGTAGACCTGACCGGTGAGCCGCAGCCACCCACGGCCGTTCCAGCTCATCACCGCCACCTCGGCGGCGAGCCGCTCGCCGATCCGCGCCTGCAACGCCCGTGCGGCGTCGATCGTGGTGCCCATGCCGGCCGGCAGCGGGATGAGGCGCAGAGACACCCCCGGTCCGCCGGGGTCGGGCAGGTCGGCGGGGGGCACCCCCAGAGCGTCCCCCACCACCCGCTGGCCGTACGCGGCGAGCGCCGCGTTGTGCGCCCGCACCCGGTCCACACCGAGACTGCGCATCGTGAACAGCCCTGCCGGGGCGGCCAACCAGGGCGTGTAGTCGAGGGTCGCCTGCCACTCGAGCCGGGCCGGGAAGCCCGACTCCTGCTCCCAGGAGACCACCAGCGGCTCGATCCGGTCCCGCCACTGCGGTGCCACCGCCAGCAGGGCGGTCCCGCGTGGGGCGTACGCCCACTTGTGCAGGTTGCCCACCCAGAAGTCGGCACCGATGCTGGCCACCGTGGTGGGCAGCATCCCCGGGGCGTGTGCGGCGTCCACCAGCACCGGCACGCCGTGTTCCCGGGCCACCCCGACGATCGCGGCGGTCGGGAAGAGCTTGGCGGTGGCCGAGGTGAGCTGGTCGACGACGAGCAGTCGGGTCCGGCCGGGGCGCAGACCGTCGCGGACGATCTGCACGACCTGCTCGTCGGTGGCCGCCAGCGGAATCGGCAGGACCCGGCTGACCGCCCCGGTACGGCGGCACTCGCGCTGGATGGCCAGGCTCACCGCCCCGTACCCGTGGTCGGTGCTGAGGATCTCGTCGCCGGGTTGCAGGCCCATCGACTGGAGCACGACGGCGACGCCGGTCGTGGTGTTGCCCACCAGGGCGCTGCCGTCCGGGTCGGCACCCAGGAAACCGGCGAGGTGCCGACGGGTGTGCGCGATCCGGTCGACCAGCCCCTGGGTGAAGAAGCGCAGCGGGTTGGCCTCCATCTCGTCGCGCAGCCGCTGCTGGGCTCGCTGCACGCCGACCGGGACCGCGCCGAACGAGCCGTGGTTGAGGTGACTGACCGCCGGGTCCAGGGAGAAGAGCAGGCGGGCACCCGGGATCGACTCAGGGGGCTGCGGGACGCTCACCCGATGATCGTAACCGCCGGGGATGCTCGCCCTCCGGCCCTTGATCAGGCGCGGGGGTGGGCCTGACGGTAGGCGGCCCGCAGCCGCTCCACCGAGACGTGCGTGTAGATCTGCGTGCTGGCCAGCGACGAGTGGCCCAGCAACTCCTGCACGGCGCGTAGGTCCGCACCACCCTCCAGCAGGTGGGTGGCAGCCGAGTGTCGGAGGCCGTGCGGGCTCGTCCGGGGCAGGCCGGCGGCCTCGGCGTACGCACCGACGATCTGACGCGCTGTCGTCGGGTTGAGCCGACCACCCCGGGCACCCAGCAGCAGCGCGTCCCCGGAGTGGGTGCCCACCATCGCCGGTCGGCCCCGGTGCAACCAGTCGTCCAACGCCCGCTGAGCGGGCACCCCGTACGGCACCGAGCGCTCCCGTCCGCCCTTGCCCAACACCCGGATCACCCGTCGGCCGTGGTCGACGTCCCCGACGTCCAACCCGCAGGCCTCACTGACCCGTACGCCGGTGGCGTAGAGCAGCTCCAGCAGCACCCGGTCGCGCAGTGGCACCGCGGCTTCGCCCGATGTCGCCCCGGCCGCCCTGCCTGTGCGTGCGGGGTTCGTGGGTGCTCCGTGCGTGTTCGGTAGGTCCGCGGCTGGCGGGTTGTCGGTGGGCGTTACCCGCCGGGTCGGGCCCCGGCGCGATGGTCAGCAGCTTCTCGAACTGTGCCCGGCCGGCCGCGTACTCCTCGCGGGAGACGCCGCTGCCGATGC
>NZ_JBSFBM010000352.1:0-6748 GCF_053592955.1 Micromonospora sp. NPDC002411
GGCGACACGACGCCCCCGAACGAGGCTCCGGCAGCGCTGGCCGAGCAGTCCGACGGGACGGACCGGCCGGACCGGGCCGACGAGCCGTCGGGAAGCGGTAGAACGGGTGACATGAGGGAGACGGTGGGATGACCGCGCCGGCGGATGGCAAGAGCCCGATCGAGGTCCTGCTCGTCGAGGACGACCCGGGTGACGTGCTGATGACCCAGGAGGCGTTCGAGGAGCACAAGCTGCGCAACCGGCTGACCGTCGTCTCCGACGGCGCCGAGGCGCTGGCCTACCTGCGGCGGGAGGGTCAGTACGCCGACGCGGTCCCGCCCGACCTGATCCTGCTCGACCTCAACCTGCCCCGCCGCGACGGCCGGGAGGTGCTCGAAGAAATCAAGAAGGACGAGGAGCTGCGTCGGATCCCGGTCGTGGTGCTCACCACCTCCCAGGCCGACGAGGACATCCTGCGCAGCTACCAGCTGCACGCCAACGCCTACGTGACCAAGCCGGTGGACTTCGAGCGCTTCATCTCGGTGGTCCGCCAGATCGACGAGTTCTTCGTCAGCGTGGTCAAGCTGCCGCCGCGTGGCTGACACCCTGCTCGACGACGTCGGTGACCTCCTCCGGGAGGCCGCCGACCAGGTCGTGCTGCCGCTGTTCCGCAAGCTCGACGACGACGACGTGTCGGAGAAGGCACCCGGTGAGGTGGTCACCGTCGCCGACCGTCGCGCCGAGGAGCTGCTCTCGGCGGGGCTGCGTCGGCTCCGGCCGGGCTCGATGGTCGTCGGCGAGGAGGGCGTCGCCGACGACCCGGGGCTGCTGCGGCACCTGCGCGACGGCGGGGACGTCTGGTTGGTCGACCCCGTCGACGGCACCGCCAACTTCGCTGCGGGACGCCGGCCGTTCGCCCTGATGGTGTCGCTGCTGACCGACGGGCGACCGGCCGCCGGCTGGATCCTCGACCCGCTCGCCGACACCCTCGCCGTCGGCTCGGCGGACGACGGCACCCTGCTCAACGGCCGACCGGTGGATCGCACCACCTCGACCCCACCACTGGGTGAGCTGCGCGGAGCGGCGATGACCCGGTTCCTGCCGCCGGAGACCCGGGACCGGGTCCGCGCCGGCGGTCGGCAGCTCGGTGAGCTGCTGCCCGGCCAACACTGCGCCGGCCGGGAGTACCTGGACATCCTCACCGGAGAGCAGCAGTTCGTCCTCTTCTGGCGCACCCTGCCGTGGGACCATGCGCCGGGCACCCTGCTGGTCCGCGCCGCCGGTGGCGTCGCCCGCCGTTTCGACGGCGCCGACTACCACCCGGCCGACGACGACCGCGGCCTGCTCGTCGCCGCCAACGAACAGGTCTGGGCCGAGGTCCGCGACGCCCTCCTCGACAGCTGATCCGCGCCCTGCGCGACGACGCCGAAACGCTCTGTCGACATCTGGGCGGCCCGGCGGTCGAGGGGCTGGTCACCAGGCCGTCGTCCGGTATCGTGACCGGCGGTCTCCGCCAGCAGGCCGCCGACAGGCGCCGGCGGGGACGCCGCCGCAGTTGGTTCACCGGCGGTCGACGGAAGGACGCTTTCGTGCCCAGGACCAGGCTTCGCCCGCGGCTCGGCCGCCGCGCCCTGTTCGCTCTGCTCGCCACCGTCGCGTTGGTGCTCGGCGGTGCCGCCGTGCCCGCGTACGCGGAGCCCGGCGAGGGCGGCAGCAAGAAGCTCCAGGACGCTCTCGAGTTGACCGCCAAGGGCCACATCGAGGCGAAGGCCAAACTGGACAACTCCAAGCGCCGCCAGACGGCGCTGGCCGGCGAGCTGACGACTGTCGAGGGTCGGATGGTCGGGCTGACCGCCCAGGTGGGCGAGGTAGCCGCACAGTCGTACCGGGTCGGCCGGCTCACCCCGGCGACGATGTTGCTCAACACCAGCACGCCGCAGGCGTTCCTGGAACGAGTGAGCGACCTCGACCTGATGGCCCAGCGCGACGCCAAGCGGCTGCGTGACCTCGTCGAGGCCAAGGAGCAGGCGCAGCAGGCCAAGGTCGCCATCGACGCCGAGGTCCGCGAGCAGCAGAAGCAACTCGCCGTGATGGCGAAGAAGAAGAAGGAGGCCGAGGCCGCGCTCGCCGAGGTCAGCTCGGGCAGCAGCAGCGGTTTCAGCGGCGGCAGCTCCGCCTCGGCGACGCCGGCCCCGCGTAACTCGGACGGGTCCTGGCCGTCGGAGTCGTGTTCGGTGAAGGACCCGACCACGTCCGGCTGCATCACCCCGCGCACCCTGAACGCGCTCAAGCAGACCCAGGCGGCCGGCTACAAGCGGCACGTCTCCTGCAAGCGCAGCGGCGGTGGTGGCGAGCACCCGAAGGGTCGGGCCTGCGACTTCTCGGCCGCCACGAACGGCTTCGAGGACAAGAACGCGACCGGCGGCGACAAGTCGTACGGGGACAGCCTGGCCGCCTGGCACGTGCGCAACGCCGACCGCCTCGGGGTGCTCTACGTGATCTGGTACCGGCAGATCTGGCATCCCGGCACGGGGTGGCGCTCGTACAGCGGCAGCGGCAGCCCCGCCGCATCCCACACGAACCATGTTCATCTCTCGATGTACTGACCCGAAGCACCAGCTTCGCTGCGTACCATCGCGACGATGAGCTCCCCACCGTCCGACGTAACGGCCCCACCAGCGTCCCCGGCCTCGCCCGCTCCGGTCACCGGCCGGGCGTTGCCCAATGGTCTGGCTGCCTTCCTGGTCTTCTTCTCCAGCGGGGCCGTGCTGGTGCTGGAAACCGTCGCGCTGCGCCTGGTCGGCCCGTACGTCGGGGTGACCCTCCAGGTGACCAGCTCGGTGATCGGCATCGCGCTGGCCGCCATCGCGTACGGGGCGTGGTCCGGTGGTTGGCTGGCCGACCGGCGCAACCCGCGTGGCCTGCTGGCGCCGGCGCTGGTGCTGGCCGGCATCGCCACCGCGATCACCCTGCCGGTGGTCCGCTACGCCGGTGAGGTGCTGCGCGGCGGGGCGGCCAGCGGCATCCTGCTGCTGGTAGCGCTGGCCGTGTTCGTGCCGGCCGCGCTCCTGGCCGCCGTCACCCCGCTGGTCGTGAAGCTCCAACTCGCCGACCTGCGCCGCACCGGCCAGGTGGTCGGTCGACTCTCCGGGATCGGCACCCTGGGCGGCATCACCGCCACCCTGCTCACCGGATTCGTGCTGGTCGCCGCGCTGCGCAGCACTGTCATCCTGCTGACCCTCGCGATCGCGCTCGGGCTGGTCGGTATCGGTCTCGGCTGGTACCTGCGCCGGCAGGAGCCCACCGAACTGCCCGGCCCCGCCCGGACCAGGGCCGCGTTGGCGGTCCTCGGCCTGGTCGGGGCGGGGCTGACCACGATCGCGCCGAACCCGTGCGACATCGAGACGGCGTACCACTGCGCCCGGGTCGCGTCGGACCCGGACCGGCCCACCGGTCGGACGCTCCTGCTCAACTCGGCCCAGCACTCGTACGTGGACCTCGCCGACCCGAAGCACCTGGAGTACGCGTACACGAAGTGGATCGGTGCGGTCGCCGACGTCGCCGCGCCGGCCGGGCGGCGACTGGACGCGCTGCACCTGGGCGGCGGCGGGTTCACCGTCCCGGGCTACCTCACCGCCACCCGGCCGGGCACCGAGAACGTGGTGTTCGAGATCGACGGCGGCCTTGTCGAGCTGGGCAAGCAGGAACTGGGCGTACGCACGGGCCCGGAGCTGCGGGCGGTGGTGGGTGACGCCCGGATGCTGGTGGCCGGCGAACCGACGGACAGCCGGGACCTGGTCGTCGGTGACGCGTTCGGCCACCTGGTGGTGCCGTGGCACCTGGCCACCCGGGAGATGGCGGCCGAGATTCGGCGGGTGACCCGCCCCGGCGGGGTGTACGTGCAGAACGTCATCGACTACCCGCCACTGCGGTTCATCCGCGCCGAGCTGGCCACCGTCGGGGCGGAGTTCCGGCACGTCGCGTTGATCGCGCCGCCGGAGGCACTCGCCGAACAGCAGGGCGCCAACTTCCTCATCGTCGGCTCGGACGCGCCGCTGCCGCTGGAGGCCGTCCGCGCTCGGCTGAGCGAGGTGGACCCCAAGGTCAGCCTGCTCTCCGGCGCGGAGCTCACGGAGTTCGTCGGCTCGGCGCTGGTGTTGACCGACGACTACGCCCCGGTGGACCAACTCTTGGCGACCGCCTGATCGGGTGACTTTCCTGACCGATTCCGATCCAACGGGTGTAGGTGTGTCCAGCCTGGGCAACAACGGCCACCATGGGCGGTGGGGACCGGAACAACGCGCAACTCCTCGATGAGCGGTACCGGCTCGTCGAGCAACTCGGCGCGGGCGGCATGTCGGTGGTCTGGCGTGGCTACGACGAGGTGTTGGGACGCCAGGTCGCGGTGAAGGTGCTGGCCTCGCGGCTGGCCAGCGACCGGGCCTTCCGGCACCGGATCCGGGTGGAGGCGCAGGCCGCGGCGCGGCTCTGCCACCCCAACATCACCAATGTGTACGACTATGGCGAGTCCGAGCAGGTCGGCCTGACCGTGCCGTACGTGGTGATGGAGTTGGTCGACGGAGCCTCACTCGCCAACCGGTTGGGCCGGGAGGTCAGTCTGCCGTGGCGGGAGGCGGTGACCATCGGCGCCGAGGTCAGCTCGGCGCTGGCCACCGCGCACGCGCGTGGTGTGGTGCACCGTGACGTCACCCCGGGCAACGTGATGCTCACGCCGACCGGTGTGAAGGTCGTCGACTTCGGCATCTCCGCGCTGGTGGGGGAGAGCGAGAAGGGCCCGGACGGCGCGCTGCTCGGCACCCCCGCGTACCTCGCTCCGGAGAGGTTGGACAACGGCCAGGTCTCCCCGGCAACCGACGTGTACGCCGTCGGTCTGCTGCTCTACCGGATGCTCACCGGTCGACTGCCCTGGCAGGCCAGCACGACCACGCAGATGCTGCGCGCGCACATGTACAACGACCCGGACCCGATGCCGCCGGTGCCCGGTCTGCCGGACGAGGTGACCGACCTGGTGCGGCGGTGCCTGGCCAAGCGGCCCGGTGACCGCCCGGCGACCGCGGAACTGGCCCGGACCCTCGCCGAGGCGGCCGGGATGCTTGCCGCGGTGCCGGTCTCGCCGGCCGCCGGGCAACTGGACCCGGCTGCGCTGGCCAACGCGGGCACGACGATCCTGCCGTGGTCCGCGGCGACCGACGCGTTGCCGCTGTCCCGCACCCGCAACCGGAGCCGGCGGATGGACCGGCGTCGCCGGCGGGTGGAGGCCGGGGTGGCAGCCGTCGGCCTGATCGCTGTCACCGGCGCCATGTGGGGCTTCACCTCGCGCAGCCCGGCCAGCGGCGACGACCGGCCGACCACCGAGGCGCGGATGGGCCTGCCGCAGGCGGCGACCTGCGACGTGACGTACGCGCTGCGGGCCGACACCGGCAAGGACTTCGCCGCCGAGCTGACAGTGACCAACACCGGCAAGCAGGAACTCCGGGACTGGACGATGAACTTCACGTTCCCCGGCCAGCAGACCGTGACGAAGGCCGAGCCGACGTCGGTGCAGCAGCAGGGGAGCACGGTGCTGATCCGACCCGCGGCCCAGCGCACCACTTTGGCGCCCGGCGCCGCCGAGAAGCTCACCCTGTCCGGCACGTACAGCGGGGCCAACCCGCTGCCCGTGGAGTTCCGACTCGGTGACGTGACCTGCGGGGTACGCGTCTCCGGGGTGGCCGGCAGCGTCCCGTCCACCGCACCGGCGACGACGGCGGCCACCACGAAGGCACCGCCGAAGAAGGCGACGACTCCCAGCGGCGCCGGCGGTGGCACCGCCCAGAAGGCGAAGCCGCCGAAGCCCGGAAAGGGGCCCGGGAAGGCCGGCGAGGCCAAGGGGCAGGGTGGTCCGGGAAAAGGGTGAAGGCCCCTGAGGGGCACGGTGGGCCGAAGAAGAAGTGATGGTCAGCGTCGCCCCGCGAACCGCTGGACCTGGTCGATCCCGCCCTCCACGATCAGCACCCCGCCCTGCGTGAGGGTCGTGTCGTCCGAGGCGTACCGGAAACGCTCGCCGGGCACCTTCGCGCCGATCACCCGGACCCCGGAACGCTCGTCCGGGCGCAGGTCGAGCAGGGTGCGCCCGACGAACGACTCCGGAACCCGGACGGTGGCGATCGCGAAGTCGTCGTCGAACTCGACGAAGTCCAGCAGCCGGCTGACGATCAGGTGCGCCACCCGGTCACCGGTCTCCGCCTCCGGGAAGATCACGTGGTGCGCGCCCACCGACGACAGGATCTTGGCGTGTTTCTGCGAGGTGGCCCGCGCCCAGATCTGCGGCACACCCAACTCGACCAACGCCAGCACGGTGAGGACGCTCGCCTCCACCGACGCCCCGATGGCCACCACCGCCCGGGCGAAACTGGCGACGCCGAGCTGACGGAGCGCCCCCTCCTCGGTCGAGTCGGCCTGGACCACCCGGTCGATCTTGTCGGAGAAGCGCTGGACCTGGGCCGGGTTGCGGTCGACGGCCAGCACCTCACGGTCCATCCGGGTGAGCGACGCGGCCAGGTGGCAGCCGAAGCGACCCAACCCGATCACCACGATCCCGCCGCCGTCAGATCGTCTCGCGGACACCTCGACCCTCCTCGCCTCTCGGGCATGTTTCATAAGAGCTGGCCGGCCTGCGGCGGGCCCGGACGACGCCCGGCGGCGTTGGGGGGGGGGGCGGGGTAGAAAACGCGATCACTCGGGCCCCCGCCGCGGGGGGGGGGTCGGC
>NZ_JBSFBM010000353.1:0-6742 GCF_053592955.1 Micromonospora sp. NPDC002411
CCCGGACCTGCTCGGCCAGGGCGGCGATGTCAGCCAGGTCGCCAGTCACGAAACCTGGGCCGGCGCTGAACTCCGCCTCCAGGGCGACACCGAGCACCGAGGGTGGCCACCATCGACTGCATCGGGCCGAGCTGCGCGCGGGCCTCGGGCGGCACCAGGTCGCCCATCGCGCCGACCATCCGGCTGGCGACCGGGTCGCAGAGCTTGCGCCACACGTCCAGCGTCTTGAAGATCCACTCATTGCGGTTCCAGGCGACCGGCGACTGGATGCCCGACGGCCACGCCGAGGCCGGCTCCAACCACAGGTCGGCCAGGCGCAACGCCTCCTCGACCGCGTTGCGCTCATATGGTGACACCGCCGGGTCGCCGGCGGCCGCGAGCTGGCTGGCCGCTACCTGCCGGGCCAGGTCCCAGTTGACCGGTCCGCTGCCCGGCGAGGAGAGCAGGTGCTGCATCTGCGACATGAACTGCTGCATCTGCGCGGGATCGTTGGGGTCTGGTGGTTGCCCACCCGGGAGCGCGAAGCCGAACGGAATATCAGGCACGACGTCTACGGTACGCGGGCCGCGCCCCTGGTAGCCGCCGCTGGCGTTGCGCTGAGGGCGAAGTCGCGTGGCGCATCCGGCGGGCGGCGCCCGACCGGTCGGTACGCTCTGCGGCATGAGACGTCGTGGCCTGACGGTCCTGCTCGGTGCCCTGTTCACCGCCCTGCTGAGCATCGGGGTGCTCCGGGTGCCGATCCCGTACGTGGTGCTCGGGCCCGGTCCGACGGTCAACACCCTGGGCACGGCCGACGGCAAGGAGGTCATCCAGGTCTCCGGGCGGGAGACCTCGACCTCGGCCGGGCAGCTGCGGCTGACCACGGTGGGTGTGCAGCCCACGGTGCGGCTGCGGGGAGCGATCGCGGGTTGGTTCTCGGACGACGAGGCGGTGGTGCCGCGGGAGCTGGTCTATCCGCCCGGGGAGTCGACGGAGCAGGTCGAGCAGCGTAACGCCGAGGACTTCAAGGCGTCGCAGACCAGCGCGGAGACCGCCGCGCTGCGGGAGTTGGGCTTCCCGGTGCAGGTGGTCATCAAGACGGTGTCCGGGGACGGTCCGGCCGCCGGGGCGCTGAAGGCCGGCGACGTGATCACCTCGGTCGACGGTCAGCCGGTGCCGGTGGCCGCGAAGGTCACCGAGCTGGTCCGGGCCAAGCCCGTCGGCACGGCGTTGACCATCGGCTACACCCGCGACGGCGTACCGGCCACCGTCTCGGTGACGAGCCGGGAGCAGGACGGCCGACCGCGCATCGGTGTCGAGATCGATCAGCAGCAGCCGCACCCGTTCACGCTCGGCATTGACCTGGGGGACATCGGCGGCCCGAGCGCCGGTCTGATGTTCGCCCTGGGGATCGTGGACAAGTTGACCCCGGCGGATCTCACCGGTGGCCAGGTCATCGCCGGCACCGGCACCATCGACGACGAGGGCGCGGTCGGCCCGATCGGTGGGATCGCCCAGAAGCTGGTCGGCGCGAAGCGGGCCGGGGCGAAGGTGTTCCTGGTGCCGGCGGACAACTGCGCCGAGGCGGTCCGCAATCCCCAGCCAGATCTGCCGCTGTTGCGGGTGGGCTCGCTGGACGAGGCATTGACCGCTCTGGAGACGTTGCGTGGGGGCGGCCAGCCGACCCGTTGCTGACCGACGTGACCGTGCCCCGACACGTTCAGGATCACCCCGTACTCTGGGTGCCTGGTCGGAGCCGATCACATCGAGCGTGCGGAGCCAACAGTGGTCATGCGTAGCAGCAGCCCCCTTCCGAGGATGAGCCGGCGCGGGCGCGTCACCATCGCCGTCCTGGTCGGGGTGTTCGTGCTCTTCACCCTGCTCGGGTGGGGTGTCCAGGCGTGGACCGACTGGCTGTGGTTCGACGAGGTCCGCTACACCGAGGTCTTCACCGGAGTCCTGCTCACCCGGCTGGTGCTGTTCCTCGCCGTCGGGCTCGGCATGGCGGTGATCGTCGGCGGCAACCTGTGGCTGGCCCACCGGTTGCGTCCGCGGCTGCGCCCGCACTCGGTGGAGCAGGCCACCCTGGAGCGTTACCGGATGGTGCTCAGCCCGCGGCTCGGCACCTGGATCGCGTTGACCGCCGCGGTGGTCGGGCTCTTCGCCGGCCTCTCCGCGCAGAACCGGTGGAACCAGTGGATGCTCTTCCGCAACGGCGGTGACTTCGGGATCAAGGACCCGGAGTTCGGGGTGGACATCGGCTTCTACGTCTTCCAGTTGCCGTTCTGGCGTTACCTGCTCGGCGTCGCCTTCACCGCTGTCGTGCTGGCGGTGATCGGCGCGCTGGCGGTGCACTACCTGTTCGGCGGGGTTCGCCTCCAGGGCGTCGGGGACCGGATGAGCAACGCCGCCCGCGCGCACCTGAGCAGCCTGGTCGCGGTCTTCGTGTTGTTGAAGGCCATCGCGTACGTGCTGGACCGGCGGGCGATGCTGCTGGAGTACAACGAGGGCGTCAAGCTGTACGGCGCCGGCTACGCCGACGTCAACGCGCTGCTGCCGGCGAAGGAGATCCTGGCCTACATCTCGATCGTGGTGGCGATCGCGATCATCGTCTTCTCCAACGCCTGGATGCGGAACCTGGTCTGGCCGGGCATCTCGCTGGCGCTGCTCGGCGTCTCCGCGGTGGCCATCGGCGGCATCTACCCCTGGGCGGTGCAGACCTTCGAGGTCAAGCCGAGCGCGAAGGACAAGGAAGCGCCGTACATCCAGCGCAGCATCGACGCGACGCGGGCGGCGTTCGGGCTGGGGGTCACCGAGACGACCCCGTACGCGGCGAACAACCTCACCCCACCGGCGAGCCTGGTCACCGACACATCGGTGGTGCCGAACGTGCGGCTGCTCGACCCGCAGCTGGTCAGCGAGACGTACACCCAGCTCCAGCAGGTGCGTGGCTTCTACGACTTCGGCCCCAAGCTGGACATCGACAGGTACGGGGTGAACGGCAAGGTCTCCGACTACGTCGTCGGCGTCCGGGAGATCAACTACGGCGAGCTGACCGATCAGCAGAACACCTGGATCAACAGGCACACCGTCTACACCCACGGGTACGGGCTGGTGGCCGCACCGGCCAACCAGGTGGTCTGCGGCGGGCAGCCGTTCTTCGTCTCCGGCTTCCTCGGCGAGAAGACCCAGGAGGCGTGCTCCTCGCAGACCGAGCAGATCACGGCCAAGCAGCCGCGGATCTACTACGGCGAGCGGATGGCGCCGGACGACTACGCGATCGTCGGGCAGTCCGACCCGAACAAAAAGGCCGAGTTCGACAGGCCGGTCGGTGAGGGTGGCGGCGAGTCCTACACCTATACCGGCGAGGGCGGTGTCGAGATCGGCTCCTTCGCCCGGCGCCTGCTGTACGCCATCAAGGAGCAGGAGTCGAACTTCCTGCTCTCCGAGGCGGTCAACAAGGACTCCAAGCTGCTCTACGTGCGCAACCCCCGGGACCGGGTGGAGAAGGTCGCGCCGTTCCTCACCCTGGACGGCGACCCGTACCCGGCGGTGGTGGACGGTCGGGTGCAGTGGATCGTCGACGGTTACACCACGGCGGCCAGCTACCCGTACGCCGAGCGGGTCAACCTGCAGACCGAGACGACCGACGAGTTGACCAACCGGGGCACGTTCCAGTTGGCCCGGGAGAACGTGAACTACATGCGTAACTCGGTGAAGGCGACGGTCGACGCGTACGACGGCACCGTCAAGCTCTACGAGTACGACGACACCGACCCGGTGCTCAAGGCCTGGAACAAGGCGTTCGGCGGTGACCTGATCCAGCCGAAGGCGGACATCCCGGTGGAGCTGAACGAACATTTCCGCTACCCGGCGGACATGTTCAAGGTCCAGCGCAACCTGCTCACGAAGTTCCACGTGACCAACCCGGGTGACTTCTACTCGGCACAGGACTTCTGGCAGGTGCCCAATGTGCCGGACGCTCCGGACAGCGGCCAGAAGCAGCCGCCGTACTACCTGTTCACCCAGTTCCCGGGGCAGGAGAGCCCCCGGTTCCAGCTCACCTCGGCGGTCACCCCGAACGGCCGGCAGAACCTCGCCGCGCTGATCTCCGGGTCGTACGTCGACGGGAAGCCTCGACTGGAGGTGCTGGAGTTGCCGGACCAGACCCGGATCTCCGGCCCGGTCCAGGTGCACCAGCAGATGACCAAC
Source organism: Micromonospora sp. NPDC002411 (assembly GCF_053592955.1). Lineage (NCBI taxonomy): Bacteria > Bacillati > Actinomycetota > Actinomycetes > Micromonosporales > Micromonosporaceae > Micromonospora > Micromonospora sp. NPDC002411. The sequence goes on from NZ_JBSFBM010000353.1 coordinate 4,192, forward strand.
AACGCGAACATTCGCCAGCAGCTCAACCTGCTGTCCAGCAACCAGGCGCAGGTGCAGTACGGCAACCTGCTCTCGTTGCCCTTCGCCGACGGCATGCTCTACGTCGAGCCGGTCTACGTGAAGAGCAACCAGCAGGACGCGTACCCGCTGTTGCAGAAGGTGCTGCTCTCGTACGGTGACGGTGGCTCCTTCGTGGCGCTCGCCGACAACATCAACGACGGCATCAAGCAGTTGGTCGAGCAGGGTAAGAAGGCCGGGCAGGGCGCCCCGCCGACTCCGCCGCCCGGGGGCAACCCGACGAGCCCGACGCCGACGCCCACGCCCAGCGGGACCGCGACGCCGACTCCGACGCCCACGCCGAGCGCCGGCACCCCGCCGCCGACCGGTGACCTGGCCGCCGCGGCGGACCGGGTGCAGAGCGCGATCAGCGAGGTACGGGCGGCACAGACGTCCGGTGACTTCGAGCGGTACGGGCGTGCGCTGAAGGCCCTGGACGAGGCGCTCACCGCGTTCCAGCAGGCGCAGCAGGCCGCCGGCACTGCCAGTGGTGGCCCCTCGCCGAGCGCCGGCGGCTGATCCACCGCCTACGGGAGTACGTCTCGGAGCCCTCGTCGTCGGACCGCAACGGTCCGGACGGCGGGGGCTCCGTCGTGTCCGGAGACGCGCCCCACCTGTCGCCTCGCCGACAGCTGCCGCAAGCCCGCAACCTGGGACAACGTTCCACCGTCCTCATTTGCAACGGGGTGGGGATGAGGGGGAGCAGCCGTGAGGGATGCGCAGAGCTTCGACGACTTCTACCGCAGCACCGCGCGGCGGATGGTGCGGTACGGCTACGCGGTCGCCGGTGACCACAACGAGGCGCAGGATCTGGTGCAGGAGGCGTACACCCGGGCCTGGCGACAGTGGGGGCGGTTGTCCGAGCATCCCGCGCCGGAGGCCTGGCTGCGGTTGGTGGTGGCCCGGTTGGCGACCGATCGTTGGCGGCGTCTGCGCACCCTGCGCGGCGCGCTGCGGATCGCCGGGCCCCCGCAGCCGGTAGCGCCGCCCAACGAGGACAGCGTGTTGCTGGTCCAGGCGCTGCGTCAGGTGCCGGCGACCCACCGGCAGGCGTTGGCTCTGCACTACCTGTTCGACATGCCGGTCGACGAGATCGCCCGCGAGGTGGGCGTACCCGTCGGCACTGTGAAGTCCTGGCTCTCCCGCGGCCGGTCCCGACTCGCCGCCCTGCTGCCCGATCTCGCCGACGTGGAACTGGAGGCCAGCGATGTCGCGTGAACTGTCAGAGATGTATCGGTCCCTCGCCGCCGACGCGGACACCCGTGCGCTGGTCGTCCCGGACGTGCTCCGGCACCAGGCCGACCGTCGGGCCCGTCTCCGTGCGACAGGTGGCGCCCTGGCCGTGGCGTTGGTGGCGGGCGGCGTGGTCGTCGGCAGCCAGGTGGTTGCCGTCCCGGCGACGAGGACCGTACCCCCGCCGGCCGGCACGCCGACGGTTCCATCGCCCCCGATCTCGCCGACGCCGGACGTGACAGCTGCTCCGCCGTCACCGTCGGTCCCGCCGGCGGCGCCGAGCCGCCCCTCGGGTACGACGTCGGCGTCGCCGCGGGTCACCAGCGCGGCGCCACCTCGTACGCCGACCAGCATCCCGGATCGGGCGTTCTTCGCGCTCGCGCCGGCCAACCAGACCGGCATCGCGCCCGAATTCCGGGACCTGGCCGCCCTGCCGGGCCTGTGTGGTGCACGTGTTTCGAGCGAGGCGGTGGTGCAGCGCCGAACCCGGCTCCTGATCTACAAGCTGCCGCAGAACCCCGGTGAGGGGTACGTCCCGGACGGCACCTACGCGCACTCCATCACCATCTATCGGGCCGGGCGCGCCGATGACGTGCTGGACGAGCTGCGGGAGGCGGTGCGGAACTGCCCCGAGCAGAAGTGGCCGGGCAGCGAAGCGCCGTCGCGGAGCACGCAGCGGCTGCTCGCCGACAGCGGGTACGGCGACGAGTCGGTGCTGTTCGAGGTGCGCAGCCCAGGTCAGGACATCAACGGCGATCCGACCGGTGTGGAGGACGTGCGGCTGGTCCGGGCGATCCGGATCGGCGACGTGGTGACAATTCTCTGGGAGCAGGGTTGGGAGAACACCTCCAGCCAGCGGGCCCAGGTCGACGCGGACAGTCGCCGCGCGGTCGCCGCCATCCGAGCCTGGCTCGACTGACGTCGGTGCGGCCGGCCGGGAAGCTCCCTCGGCGGATTCGGATGTCGTTTTGCGGGGCCCGGGGGTGGTGCGCTACGGTTATCGAGCCGACGCGGGGTGGAGCAGCTCGGTAGCTCGCTGGGCTCATAACCCAGAGGTCGCAGGTTCAAATCCTGTCCCCGCTACGAACGAAAGCCCGTCTCCGGTTCGCCGGAGACGGGCTTTCACCGTTTCGGGCATCGCGAAGCGGCGGTCGGCGACCCCCGCTGATCATCGACTGCGCGGATGGGCTAGTCTTAACAGGCCGACGCGGGGTGGAGCAGCTCGGTAGCTCGCTGGGCTCATAACCCAGAGGTCGCAGGT
>NZ_JBSFBM010000354.1:0-6709 GCF_053592955.1 Micromonospora sp. NPDC002411
TGGACTTTCCGGCGCCGTTGGGCCCGAGAAAGCCGAACACCTTACCGGCCGGCACCGTCAGGCCGGCGGGCTGTCGCCCGGCTCGGGCCCGACCCTCGGCCCGGTGTCCCGGGACACCGGGCGACGTGGGCCTCGGCCCGCTGCGGCCGACCGGGCTGACCTGGGGGAATGTGCGGGCGAGGGAAAGTGTCGTACCTCGGGGCTAGAGTTGCCGAGGCGTGTTTTCCGCGCCCGTACGACCGCTCAAATCACCCAGAGCGGGACACATTCTTCGCTTCGTCTTCTCCCGGGAGTACACGCACCGTGGCCGACCGACTGATCATCCGTGGCGCGCGCGAGCACAATCTGCGTGACGTCAGTCTCGACCTGCCCCGGGACGCACTCATCGTGTTCACCGGGCTGTCCGGGTCGGGCAAGTCGAGCCTGGCCTTCGACACGATCTTCGCCGAGGGCCAGCGCCGCTACGTCGAGTCGCTCTCGTCGTACGCCCGGCAGTTCCTCGGCCAGATGGACAAGCCAGACGTCGACTTCATCGAGGGCCTGAGCCCCGCCGTCTCCATCGACCAGAAGTCCACCTCGCGCAACCCGCGTTCGACCGTCGGCACCATCACCGAGGTCTACGACTATCTGCGTCTGCTCTTCGCCCGCATCGGCGAGCCACATTGCCCGGTCTGCGGCGAGCGGATCTCCCGGCAGAGCCCCCAGCAGATCGTCGACCGGGTCCTCGCGATGGCCGAGGGCACCAAGTTCATGGTGCTCGCGCCGGTCATCCGCGGCCGCAAGGGCGAGTACGTCGACCTCTTCGCCGAGTTGCAGGCCAAGGGCTACGCCCGGGCCCGGGTCGACGGCGTGGTGCACCCGCTGACCGAGCCGCCGAAGCTCAAGAAGCAGGAGAAGCACACCATCGAGGTGGTGATCGACCGGCTCACCGTCAAGCCCAGCGCCAAGCAGCGGCTGACCGACTCGGTCGAGGCCGCCCTGGGTCTCTCCAGCGGCCTGGTGCTGCTCGACTTCGTCGACCTCCCGGAGGACGACCCGGACCGGGAGCGCCGCTACTCCGAGCACCTGGCCTGCCCCAACGACCACCCGCTCGCCATCGAGGACCTCGAACCCCGGGTCTTCTCCTTCAACGCGCCGTACGGCGCCTGCCCGGAGTGCACCGGCCTGGGCACCAAGAAGGAGGTCGACCCGGAGCTGTTGATCCCCGACCCGGAGCGCAGCCTCCGTGAGGGCGCCATCCAGCCCTGGTCCACCGGGCACAACCTGGAATACTTCCTGCGTCTGCTGGAGGCGCTCGGCGAGGCCCAGCACTTCGACATCGACACCCCGTGGCGGGCGTTGCCGGCGCGGGCACAGAAGACGATCCTGCACGGGTCCGACGACCAGGTGCACGTGCGCTACCGCAACAAGTACGGCCGCGAGCGCTCCTACTACACCGGCTTCGAGGGCGTGGTGCAGTGGATCGAGCGCCGGCACTCCGACACCGAGTCCGAGTGGTCCCGCGACAAGTACGAGGGCTACATGCGCGACGTGCCGTGCGCGGCGTGCGGGGGCGCCCGGCTCAAGCCCGAGGTGCTCGCGGTCACCCTCGCGGGCAAGAGCATCGCCGAGGTCTGCAACCTCTCCGTGGGGGAGTGCGCCGACCTGCTCGCCGGCATCGAGCTGAGCGACCGGCAGAAGCTGATCGCGGAGCGGGTCCTGAAGGAGATCAACGCCCGGCTGCGGTTCCTGCTCGACGTCGGTCTGGACTACCTCTCCCTGGACCGGCCGGCCGGCACCCTGTCCGGCGGCGAAGCGCAGCGCATCCGACTCGCGACCCAGATCGGCTCCGGCCTGGTGGGCGTGCTCTACGTGCTGGACGAGCCGTCGATCGGGCTGCACCAGCGTGACAACCACCGGCTGATCGAGACCTTGGTCCGGCTCCGTGGGCTGGGCAACACGCTGATCGTGGTCGAGCACGACGAGGACACCATCCGCGTCGCCGACTGGATCGTCGACATCGGGCCCGGCGCCGGTGAGCACGGCGGCAAGATCGTGCACAGCGGCTCGGTGCCCGCGCTGCTGAAGAACAAGGAGTCGATCACCGGGGCGTACCTGTCCGGGCGTCGGTCGATCCCGACACCGTCGACCCGCCGCCCGCAGGACCCGGCGCGGGAGCTGGTGGTGCACGGCGCGCGTGAGCACAACCTGCGCAACCTGACCGTGTCCTTCCCCCTGGGCCAACTGATCGCGGTCACCGGGGTCAGCGGCTCGGGCAAGTCGACGCTGGTCAACGACATCCTGTACGCGGTTCTCGCCAACCAGATCAACGGCGCTCGGCTGGTGCCCGGCCGGCACACCCGGGTCTCCGGCCTGGAGCACGTCGACAAGGTCGTCGGCGTGGACCAGTCGCCCATCGGCCGTACGCCGCGCTCCAACCCGGCCACCTACACCGGGGTCTGGGACCACGTCCGCAAGCTCTTCGCCGAGACCACCGAGGCGAAGGTCCGCGGGTACGGCCCGGGTCGGTTCTCGTTCAACGTCAAGGGCGGGCGCTGCGAGGCGTGCTCCGGCGACGGCACCATCAAGATCGAGATGAACTTCCTGCCCGACGTGTACGTCCCCTGCGAGGTCTGCAAGGGCGCCCGGTACAACAGGGAGACCCTCGAGGTGCACTACAAGGGCAAGACCGTCTCGGACGTGCTGGAGATGCCGATCGAGGAGGCCGCTGAGTTCTTCTCCGCCATCCCGGCCATCCACCGGCACCTCAAGACCCTGGTCGACGTCGGTCTCGGCTACGTACGCCTCGGTCAGCCCGCGCCCACCCTCTCCGGCGGTGAGGCGCAGCGGGTCAAGCTCGCGTCCGAGCTGCAGAAGCGCTCCACCGGACGGACGGTCTACGTGCTCGACGAGCCGACCACCGGTCTGCACTTCGAAGACATCCGCAAGCTGCTGATGGTGCTGGAAGGTCTGGTCGACAAGGGCAACACCGTGATCACCATCGAGCACAACCTCGACGTGATCAAGTCGGCCGACTGGCTGATCGACATGGGTCCGGAGGGCGGCCACCGGGGCGGCACCGTGCTCGCCACCGGCACTCCCGAGGAGGTCGCCGAGGTGGCCGAGAGCCACACCGGCGAGTTCCTGCGCCAGGTGCTCAAGCTCGACGGAAAGGCCAAGGGCGCAGCCGCCGCCACCAACCGTGCCGCCAAGGCCAACGGCGCGACCAAGGCGCGGGCCAGCCGAAAGGTGCCGGCCGGCGCGCGCTGACAGTTCGGTGCGTGGTGGTTGGGCGAGGCGGGTCGGGTCGGTTCCGCGCGTGTCATCACGGCACGGGCGGGCTGGTCCGGGCCCGCCCTGTCCCATTTCCCGGGTCGGTTAGATGCCCGGATGAACCATCCGGCACAGTTGCCCGTGTGGAGAAGTGTGGCCGGCTTCTGACCGGCGCAGCGGGCTAGAGAGAGGCGAGGCATGAGTGACGATCAGGCGCTGACCGGTCCGGGTACGCAGACACGTCGCACCCTGCTCACCGGAGTCGGGGCAGTCGGCGCGGCCGTCGTCCTGGCTGCCTGCGGCAGCGACGACGGCAGCGGCAGCGGCACCCCCACCAGTGGCGGCCCGGCCGTCCCCAGCACCGGTGACGCGGGCGGCGGCGACCGTCAGGGCGCCCAGTCGCTGGCCACCACCGCCGACATCCCGGTCGGTGGCGGCAAGGTCCTCGCCACCGAGGGCGTGGTCATCACCCAGCCCACCGCCGGCCAGTTCAAGGGCTTCAGCCCGATCTGCACCCACCAGAACTGCCCGGTCACGAACGTCGACGGCGGCACCATCAACTGCACCTGCCACGGCAGCAAGTTCTCGATCGAGGACGGCTCGGTGAAGGCCGGCCCGGCCACGAAGCCGCTGCCGCCCAAGGACATCAAGGTCACCGGGGACCAGATCTCGCTGGCCTGACCGGAGCGGTGGGGCCTTCACCGGCCTGACGCGTGCTCGGCCGGGCCGGTCGGTCCTGCTGCGCGATCGACTCGTGTTTCGGGACGTCGGGGTGTTCGTGACGGTTCGACACCCCGACGTGCCCACATGGAGTGGATCTAGAGCTTGCGCCGGGCTGTCGGTGCCGCGGACTAGGCTTGCTGACGTGGCTGACCCCTCGACCTACCGCCCCGCACCCGGCACCATCCCGGAGCTTCCGGGGGTCTACCGCTTCCGCGACGGCACCGGCCGGGTGATCTACGTCGGCAAGGCGAGGAACCTGCGCAGCCGGCTCAACTCCTACTTCGGCGACGTGTGGAACCTGCACGAGCGCACGCGCCAGATGGTCACCACCGCCGAGTCGGTGGACTGGATCACCGTCGCCACCGAGGTCGAGGCGCTCCAGCAGGAGTTCACCTGGATCAAGCAGTACGACCCTCGGTTCAACGTCCGCTACCGCGACGACAAGTCGTACCCCTATCTGGCTGTCACCCTCAACGAGGAATACCCACGGCTACAGGTGATGCGCGGCGCCAAGCGCAAAGGGGTGCGCTACTTCGGTCCGTACTCGCACGCCTGGGCCATCCGGGAGACCCTCGACCTGCTGCTGCGGGTGTTCCCCGCGCGCACGTGCTCCGCGGGTGTCTTCAAGAGGGCCGGCCAGGTCGGTCGCCCCTGCCTGCTCGGCTACATCGGCAAGTGCTCGGCGCCGTGCGTCGGCACCGTCTCCGCCGACGAACACCGCGCCATCGTCGACGGGTTCTGCGACTTCATGGCCGGACGCACCGACACCATGGTCCGCAAGATCGAACGCGAGATGACCGAGGCGAGCGAGCAGCTCGAGTTCGAACGGGCCGCCCGGCTACGCGACGACGTCGCCGCGCTGCGCCGCGCCATGGAGAAGCAGACAGTCGTGCTGGGCGACGGCACCGACGCCGACGTGGTCGCGTTCGCCGACGACCCCCTCGAAGCGGCCGTACAGGTCTTCCACGTCCGCGACGGCCGGGTTCGCGGCCAGCGCGGCTGGGTGGTGGAGAAGACCGAGGACCTGACCACCGGCGACCTGGTCCACCACTTCTGCACCCAGGTGTACGGGGGCGAGCACGGCGAAGCCGACGTGCCCCGGGAGCTGCTGGTGCCCGAGTTGCCCGCCGACGCCGACGCGCTGGCGGAATGGCTCTCCAACCACCGGGGCAGCCGGGTGTCGCTGCGTGTGCCGCAGCGCGGTGACAAGCGGGCGCTGATGGAGACCGTCGAGCGCAACGCCAAGGACGCGCTGGCCCGGCACAAACTCAAGCGCTCCGGTGACCTCACCACCCGGGGCAAGGCGTTGGACGAGATCAGCGAGGCGCTGGGCATGCGCACCTCGCCGCTGCGCATCGAGTGTTTCGACATCTCCCAGATCCAGGGCACCGACGTGGTGGCCAGCATGGTGGTCTTCGAGGACGGGCTGCCCCGCAAGAGCGAATACCGGCGGTTCATCGTCCGTGGCGCTACCGACGACCTCTCCGCGATGTCCGAGGTGCTGCGCCGCCGCTTCGCCCGCTACCTGGACGCACGGGCCGAGACGGGCGAGGTGGGAGTCGAGTCCGCCGACGACCCGACCACTCCGGAAGACGCTGTCGAGCCGCAGGTCGGTGTCCTGATCGACCCGACCACCGGCCGACCGCGAAAGTTCGCGTACCCGCCGCAGCTGGTGGTCGTCGACGGCGGCGCCCCGCAGGTCGCGGCCGCCGCGCAGGCCCTCGCCGACCTGGGTATCGACGACGTGGCGCTGTGCGGGCTCGCCAAGCGGCTGGAGGAGGTCTGGCTGCCCGACGACGAGTTCCCGGTCATCCTGCCGCGCACGTCGGAAGGTCTCTACCTGCTGCAACGGGTCCGCGACGAGGCCCACCGGTTCGCCATCACCTTTCACCGGCAACGCCGATCGAAGCGGATGACCGAGTCGGCGCTCGACCACGTGCCCGGCCTCGGCGAGGTACGCCGCAAGGCGCTGCTGCGGCACTTCGGCTCACTCAAGCGGCTCTCCGCCGCGACAGTCGAGGAAATCACCGAAGTGCCCGGCGTGGGCCGGCGTACCGCCGAGGCGATCCTGGCCGCCCTCGACAAGGACACGAAAGCCGACGAGGCCATGGAGTCGAACCCGACAACCTGACACCGCCTTTCGGCGGGTCACGATCGGGCAACATCGAGGTAAGCGCTGGTTCGGCGTGGCGTGAGGCGGCACTCGTCCCGAGGCCGCGCGATCACGAACAGGGTGTCGTGCGCACGGTGCGCGGGTCGCGGCGTCAGGTCGCTTCCTGGATGATCGTGCTCGATCCAGGTTGTCGTGGCTTCGCCGGCGCGCCAAGGGGCCTGTTTCCTGGTTCGAGCAGGATCTTTGGTTGGCCGGCCCGCCTGGCGGGGTCGCGTGGCCGGCCCGCCTGGCCGGGGCGGATCGGGCCGTGCGGCCGGGGCCGCGTGGCCAGGCCACGGCCGTGTGGCCGGTCGGGTCGGGGCTGGGCGTGGGGCGGCAATCCCATAACGGACACGTGGAACGAAACCTCGCACGCGGGGCGAGGGGTTCGCGGACGCCCGAGTCGCCCGGGGGCGCGCAGATCACACGTCGCCCGCGCGACGGGTTGATCCACTCGGCTTCGCCGAAGTCGGGGTATCCCCGGCACTCGGATACCGCGATTTCGCCGAACAGAAAGGCCTATCAGCAGGACAGTCGTCATATCCATCGACGTCTAACGATTTCTGGCGAGGTGTGCCATGC
>NZ_JBSFBM010000355.1:0-6677 GCF_053592955.1 Micromonospora sp. NPDC002411
CGATCGCGGTGCCGGTGTTGCCGGAACGGACGTACGCAGCCATCAGCTCGAGCTCGGCGGCGGCGGCGACCGGGTTGGAGGCGTCGACGTTCTTCTTCAGGATCTCGCCGGCCTCCTTGGAGTTGGCCAGGCTGTACTCCAGGCCCTTGAGCAGCGCCGCGGTGAACCGCTTCACCATCTCGGGCTTCTCCTTGGCGATCTTCGAGGAGGTGATCAGCACGTTGCCGTAGAGGTCCTGCATCACGTTGCTGTACGGCAGCATGATGGCCTTCTTCTTGGCCACCGCCTCGATGGTCGGCTGACCGACGACGAACTGGCCGATGCCGTCCACCGAGCCGGAGCCCAGCATGCCGATCAGGCCCTGCGCCTCACCGTTGACCCAGGTCACCTTGTTGACGTCCACACCGGCGAGCCGGGCGTACGTCGGGAACAGGTTGCGGACCACGGACCCGGGGGTGTCGGCGAGCTTCTTGCCCTCCAGGTCCTTCGGGGAGGCGATGTTCTTGCCCTCGACCGAGGCGATGCCGGCCATGGTGCGCTGCTGGATCGCGGCCACCACAGTGAAGTCCTTCGCCTGGCCGTTGCCGACCTGCAGCAGACTGCCGGTGAGGTCGACCGGGCCGAACTGGGCCTGGCCACCGACGATGGTCTGGATCACGCCGCCGGTGCCCTGACCGGGCTTGATCTCGACGTCGAAGCCGGCCTCCTTGAAGAAGCCCTTCTCCTTCGCCACCCAGGCGTAGGAGTCACGGCCGAAGTTGCCGAAGGAGGTGAGGTAGATCACCTTCTCCAGGTTCTTGCTGTCGCCGCCCTTGGCGTCGTCGGCCGAGTCCGACCCGCTGCTGCAGGCGGAGACAAAGGCGAGGGCGGTGGCCAGCGCGGCCGTAGCGACCGTACGGGTCAGCCTTCTCATCAAAGCACCATGTCCTTTCCGACCGGGCCTGACAGGCACCGGAGGGGTTGTCATGACGGGCCAGCGTGAGGGGTGGAAGCCGGCACCGCCGTCGTGGGGGGACTCTTCGCGGGCACAGCGTACGAGAAACCCACACTTGCGACGCCAGGTGCATCGGGTTGCGGAACGGAAACAACCTGACGACCACCCCGGACGGTGCGTTACGTCCACGCGCCAGCTAGCCTTTGTCGGATTCCTGACCGTCCACTCAGCGGAGGCCGCCGGAGATGATCCGACTGTCCGGAGTGTCCCGTACCTTCGAAGGCCGGTCCGGCCGGGTGGAGGCGCTGCGCGGCATCGACCTCGACGTCGCCGAGGGCGAGTTCGTCGCGGTGGTCGGCCGGTCCGGTTGCGGAAAGTCCACGCTGCTGCGGCTGATCGCCGGGCTGCTCCCGCTGACCGCCGGCGAGATCACCGTGGCCGGCACACCGATCGCCCGCCCGCGCCAGGACATCGCCATGCTGTTCCAGAAGCCGGCGCTGCTGCCCTGGCGCACAGTGCTGGACAACGTCCTGCTGCCCGTGGAGATCTTCGGCTGGAGCCGCGCCAAGCACCGCGAGCGAGCCCGACAACTGCTCGACGTCGCCGGCCTGGCCGGCTTCGAGAAGCGCCTGCCGCACGAACTCTCCGGCGGCATGCAGCAGCGGGTCTCGCTGTGCCGGTCGTTGATCGGCGAGCCCCGTGTGATGCTGATGGACGAGCCGTTCTCCGCGCTCGACGCGCTCACCCGCGAGGAGCTGTCCGGCGAACTCCAGCGGGTGCACATGGAGAACAAGCCGACGATCGTCTTCGTCACCCACTCGATCGACGAAGCGGTGCTGCTCGCCGACCGGGTGGTCGTTCTGAGCCCTCGCCCCGGCCGGATCCGCAAGGTGCTCGACGTCGACATCCCCCGACCTCGCACCCTGGGCCGCAACGCCCACCTGGCCGACGTCGCGCGGGTCAGCGCCGACCTCCACGAGCTGTTGATGGAACGTGACGAGCCGGCGGCGGCCGGCGCGGAAGGACGATGAACATGCGGGTGTCGGTCTTCACCGAACCCAACCGGGGCGCCACCTACGACACCCAACTCCGGTTCGCCCGACTGGTCGAGGCCTGCGGTTACGAGGGTTTCCTCCGCGCCGACCACTACCAGTCGATGGGCGCCGACCCGGGCCTGCCCGGCCCGACGGACGCCTGGCTGACCCTCGCCGCGCTGGCCCGCGAGACCGAACGGATCCGGCTCGGCACCCTGGTGACGTCGGCCACCTTCCGCCTGCCCGGCCCGCTCGCGGTGATGGTCGCGCAGGTCGACCAGATGAGCGGCGGCCGCGTCGACCTGGGCATCGGCGCCGGCTGGTACGAGCGCGAGCACACCTCGTACGGCATCCCGTTCCCGCCGGTCGGCGAACGCTTCGACCGGCTGGCCGAGCAGCTTGAGGTGATCACCGGGCTGTGGGGCACCCCGTCCGGCGAGACCTACAGCTTCACCGGCGACCACTACCGGTTGGTGGACGCGCCCGCCCTGCCCAAGCCTGTGCAGGTGCCCGGGCCGCCGATCATCGTCGGCGGTCGCGGCCCCAAACGCACCCCGGAGCTGGCCGCCCGGTACGCCGACGAGTTCAACATGCCGTTCAAGTCCGTCGCGGAGACCGCCGAGGCCTACGACCGGGTACGGGAGGCGTGCGAGCGCACCGGGCGGACGGAGTCCGGACGGGCACCGCTGGTGCTCTCCGCCGGAATCGTCGTTGCCATCGGCCGAACCGACGAGGAGGCCCGGCGGCGGGCCGCACCCCTGCACGAGAAGAGCGCACTGCCGCCGGAGGACCCGGTGGTCGGCTCACCCGCGCAGCTCGCACAGCGGATCGGCGAGTTCGCCGCCATCGGCGCCACCCGCGTACACCTCCGCCTGATCGACTTCGACGACCTCGACCACCTCGAACTGATCGCCGCCGAGGTGCTTCCCCAACTGGACGGAAAACGATGACCGACGTGATCGACGGGACCGAACTCGGTCCGGTGGGCCAGGAGATCGTGTTCGAGAACGACCGGGTCCGGGTCTGGCACATCCGCCTCGAGCCCGGCGAGCGGCAGCCGCTGCACCGGCATGACCACCCGTACCTGGTGGTGGCGATCGAGGGCGCGAAGAACGTCGTACAGACCATCGACGGCACCCGGATCGACGCCGACGAGCCCACCGGCGGTGTGGTCTACCGCGACCCGGGCGCAGTACATATGCTCACCAATGTCGGAGACACGACTTACCTGGCCCGGCTGGTCGAACTCAAGTAGACCCGCCGAGCGCGGGCCGGCGCGCCGCGCGGCGCGCCGGTGGCGATCGGGTGTACCAGGTGCGTAACGTGCCCGACATGGCCTTTCGGACCTGGGGCAGACTGCTGCTCACGGCGCTCGGCGTGAGCGTGCTGGCCGGGGCCGGCCAGCTCGGCGTCGCGTACGGTTTCGGCATCGTCCGGCTGACCGGCGCCTTCACCGGTACGACCGTCAACCAGTGGCCGACCCAGCTCGTCTGGGTCGGCTGGTTCGCCGCGAACGCCGCCGTCGTCGGCGCCGTCCTGACCGGACGCCTCGCTCGCCGCGACGCACCGCCGCCCAGCACGGGCCGCCAGTTGGCGATCGGTGGTGCGGCGGCGCTCGGCGCGACAGTCATCGCTCCGCTCTGCATGCAGCCCGCCCGTGCCGCCGAGTTGATCTCGGTGGACCCGGTGTGGGCGGTGGGCATCTGCGCCGTCCTCGGCGCGGTGATCGGAGCGGGCGCGGCGATCGCTGTCCTGCTCCGGCCCGAGCTGGGCTGGAACATGGCGGCCGTCGCCGGCGCGGTCTGGCTGCTGGCGCTGATCTCGGTACTGCCGTCGCTCGGCACGACCGGCCCACTGCCGACGGTTCGGCTCGGCGTCCTCGAGCCGAGCTGGCTGGACGACGCCGCCGCGCAACGGCTGGCGCTGCTCCTGCTGCCCATCGTGGCGCTGCTGGCCGGCGGGGCGACCGCCGGGCTGGCCCGCTGGCGGGGCCAGGCGCCACTGGTCAGCGGAGCCACCGGGGTGGCCGGGCCGGTGCTGGTGGCATTCGCGTACCTGACCGCGGGCCCGGGTGACGCGGTGGACCGCTACCAGGCCACCCCCTACTACGCCTCGTTGATCGCGATCCTCGCCGGCGCGCTCGGCGCGGCGGCAGCCGCGCTGCTTCGGTGGCCGGCCGGTGCTCCTACCACGGACCCGGAGGCGATCGAGCCCTCCGACATCCTGCGTCCGCTGCCCCCGGGCCCGGAGCTGCCGGGCGCGGCGTCGACGGACTCGCCGAACGAACCGGCCGCCGCCGAACGCACCGCCGTGGAGCCGCCCGCCGACACGAAGCCGGGCACCGTCGTCCCCGGTCCGTGGGCCGCCGAAGGCTCCGATGGTGTACGCACCGTCCCGGCCCACTGGGACTGGCCGACGACCACCGCGAGCGGCCAGCACGGTCCGGCCCCCGCCACTGCGGCAACCCCTGACGCGCTGTCCAGGCCCGCATCCTGGCTGACCGATCCGACCGGCGAGTTCACCGCCGACACGCGGACCCACAGGCTGGTCCCGGAGGCGGTCACCTCCTCGGCCGACACCGAGCACCCGGCCACCACCGAGATCAGCAGCCCGACCAACGCCGCCTCAACCAGCACCGCGTCGACCAGCACCGCCCCGACCGGTGCAGCGGCGACCGGTGCAGCGGCGACCGGTGGTGCAGCGGCGACCAGCGCCAAGGGCGGGCGCGCGGGTGCCACCGCCGCGGTGGCCGGCCCTGCCGACGGCGAGCCGACCGACAGCTCGACACCACGCACGAAAGGTCGACCGACCGACGACCGGGGCACCGGCACGACCAGCGTCGGTACGACCAGCTCGGGCACGACCGGTGCGGCCAGCGCAGTCAACACGGGCATGGCCAGCACTGCCAGCACGGGCATGGCGAGCGCGGCCAGCACGGGCATGGCGAGCGCGGCCAGCACGGGCGCGGCCAGCACGGGCACCGGTGAGGTGGCGGCACCGCTCAAGCCGCGCCGGACGCGTAAGCCTAAGGTCGGTTCGGATGCCACCCCTGACTCTCCTGGCGACCTGTCCCCGACCGAGTCGAGGAGCACCGACGAGACGACCACCGGGCGCACCAGGAAGGCCACCATGCCCGGTAAGTCCGCCGACCGCACCGGTTCCGACACCTCGGCCGACACTCCGGTGCTGAGCGACGCGAACCAGGGCGCAGCTTCCGACCTGGGAGCCAAGGCCTCCCCGACCCGCGCGACGGCAGCGGCCCCGACCATCGCAACCGGCACCACCGAGGCACCGGCCGCACCTGACTCGAAGGCCGCAGCAGCCAACCCGCCACACACCCCGGCCGCCACCACCAAGAAGGACGCGGCCAACGTCAGGACGGCAGCAGCCGACCCGAAGGCAACAGCAGCGAAGCCCCAGCCCGCAGCCAGCCCAACGTCGGAGGTGGCCGACCCGAAGGCGGGCTCGCCGCGTACCCCGGTCGGCGCAACCACCGACCCCACCGCGCCGCCGCCCGCCGCAGCCACCGCCACACCGGCCACCGCAACGGCCAGTTCCGCCGCGTCACCAACGGGCCCGGCCACTGCGTCGACAGCCGACCGGGCCGGCGACGCCGACAAGGCGCGGAAGGCCACCGAGGACGGTTCCACCGCTGGGCTGTTCGGGATCCCGGCCGCCGGCAACTCGGACACCGACCGGTGGACGCCTGCGCGATCGCCCTGGCCGGTAACCTCGGCCTGGAAGGTGCCGCCGCAGGCGCCTGGGCAGGAGTCGACGGCTTCGGATGCGCCGACCGGGCCGGAGGAGTCGACCGATCAGACGCCGAGGCCACGGCACCGAGCGCCGTTGCCGGACCTGAGCCGGGCCAGCACCTGGAACGCCTTCGACACCACCCGCCGTACCAGGCCGGCCGAGTCACCGGACCGTTCGAGCCCGGCCGCGAGCAGCGAAGCACCAGCTCCGCCCGAGAAGCCGAGCGCCCCGGTCGTGCCGGTCAGGGCTGGTACGACCGCCGACACCGACGACCCGGCTGACGTCGACGCCACGCCGACGGCCGGCAAGGTGGCGGAACAGCCTTCCCGGCGCGGACGGCTCGGTGGCCTCTTCCGCCGCAACCGGTCCCGGAGCGAGGAGCACCAGGATCCGGAGGGCACGACGGAACCGCTGCCGGCTCAGGACGAGGAGTTCGTCGACTGGGTCGCGGGGCTGAGCAAGCCGGTGTCGGACAACGAGCCGGAGCAGGGGAACGCCCGCCGTTCGCTGCGCTCCACCGGCCGGCACCACCGCGAGTAAGACCTGCCTGATCCACTCGGGTTCACTGAAGTCGGGCCATCCCGAACGCCTGGATACCGCGACACCAGTGAACCCGAGTCGATCATCAAATCGACCGCACGAGCCGGCCGGTCAGGCCAGCGGGAGGTAGACCCGGCCACCGCCGGAGACGAACTCTTCCGACTTGTCCTTCATGCCGCGTGCCGCGTACTCCTTGAGCTCCTGGGTGATCTTCATCGAACAGAACTTCGGGCCGCACATCGAGCAGAAGTGCGCCGTCTTCGCCGGCTCGGCGGGCAGCGTCGCATCGTGGTACGACCGCGCGGTCTCCGGGTCCAGTGAGCCGAAAAGGTGATCCAGACAACGCGCAGGAGCACTAGTTAAATTTTTAACGAGTGCTATCGTCAACCGCATGACCGAGAGCCTGGACAGCACCC
>NZ_JBSFBM010000356.1:0-6669 GCF_053592955.1 Micromonospora sp. NPDC002411
GAAGGCAGCCGTCGCGACACCCGCCAGAGACATGGTGACCGCGGAGAGGACCCAACGGCACCGCGCCCACCTTCTCGGCGTACGACCACCACTACGCGCTCGTGGTGGTGGAGGGGCTCACTCCGGACAGCGAGACCACCTACGAGGTGCTGGTCGACGACGAGCTGGTCTGGCCGGTGTCGAGCAGCGGCTTCCCGCCGAGCGTGATCCGCACCCGGGCCGCTGACGACCGGGACCAGCCGGTCAGCCTGATCTTCGGCTCGTGCCGGGAGACCACCCAGCACGCCACGACCCGAAAGTTGCCGCCGGACGCGCTGGACGCGTACGCCCGAAGGCTGATGGCCGACCCGGAGTCGAACCCGCTACCGGACCTGCTGGTGCTGCTCGGTGACCAGGTCTACGCCGACGTCACGTCGCCCACGGTGCGCCGGTTGCTGCGTCGGCGGCGGCGGCGTCCGAAGGGCGCTCCGGCCGATCAGGTGGTGAGCTTCGACGAGTACACCAAGCTCTACCTGGAGTCCTGGCGTGATCCGGAGATCCGTTGGCTGCTCTCCACAGTGCCAAGCGTGATGATCTTCGACGATCACGAGATCATCGACGACTGGAACACCTCGGCGGCCTGGCGGGCGGAGGTTCGCGAGCAGCCGTGGTGGCAGGAGCGGATCGGCAGCGGGCTGGCCTCGTACTGGGTCTACCAGCACCTGGGCAACCTCTCCCCCGACGAGATCACCGCCGACCCGGTCTTCGCGAAGGTCGTCGCCGCCGAGGACGCGACAGGTGTGCTGCGCGAGTTCGGGCACCGGGTCGACCAGGAGTCGGACGTGGCGCACGACACGGAGCGCTGGCGCGCGGTGCAGTACCAGTGGAGTTACGCACTGGACCTGGGGCGTACCCGCCTGGTCATGCTCGACAACCGGTGCAGTCGGGTGCTCGACCCGGGCAACCGGGCGATGCTGCCACCGGGCGAGTGGTCCTGGTTCCTGGACCAGGCGCACGGGGTCTACGACCACCTCGTGGTCGGCGCCTCGCTGCCCTGGCTGCTGCCGCAGGGCATCCACCACATCGAGGCGTGGAACGAGAAGCTGGCGGAGTCGCGTCGCCCGTGGGTGGCGCGCGGGGCGGAGAAGCTGCGTCGCGCACTGGACCTGGAGCACTGGGCGGCGTTCCGGCGTTCCTTCGAGGGGCTCGCGGAGACCTTCGCCCGGATCGGCACCGGCACTCCGAGGGAGTCCGGCGCGCGGATCGGCGCCGGTCCGGCGTACGCCCCACCGGCGTCGATCAGTGTGCTCTCCGGGGACGTGCACCACTCGTACGTGGCCCGGGCCCGGTTCGGTGACCCGGCGGTGGTCACGCCCGTGCACCAGCTCACCTGTTCACCGATCCACAACCAGGTGCCGGCCGGTATCCGTCCGCTGATGAAGCTGGGTTGGTCGGCCGGTCCGGCTGGTGCCACCCGGGCGCTGGCGCGTTCCGCCGGCGTACGCCGACCGAGCGTGCGGTGGCGCAAGCTGGCGGGGCCGTTCTTCGGCAACGCGGTCGCGACCCTGACGCATCGGGGGCGCGGGGCGGACGTGGTCATCGAGGGCACCACGAAGGACGGGCACCTACGCACCGTGATGCGGCGTCGACTGTCGGCCGCCGCACCACCGACCTCGCCGTAGTCTCTACGCCGTGGACGAGCACCTGCCGGAACCGATCAGGGCGGTCGAGCACGAGTTGACCGCTCTACTGCGTCGTGGGCGGGCGGTCTCCTGGGAGATCGCCCGCGAGGTGCACCCCAACCTGGAGCCGAACACCTACGGGCTGCTGCTCTGGCTGCGGCGCAGCGGGTCGATCCGGTTGACCGAGTTGGCGGCGCGCCTCGGTGTGGGCAAGGGGACGTTGAGCCGACAGATCAACGCCCTGGAGGTCCTCGGCCTGGTCTACCGCGATCCGGATCCGAGTGATCGGCGGGCCGCGCAGATCAGCCTCACCGAGGAGGGGCAGCATCGGTTCGACGTGGCCAGGGCCGCCCGGCTGGGCGAGTTCGTGCGCGCGCTGGACGGCTGGCCGGAGCGGGACATCGAGGAACTCGCCAGGCTGCTCGGCCGGCTCAACGACTCCTGGTCCTGAACCCGGGGTGACGGGGAATACGGCACCCGCTCCCCAGGTTGTTGCCTGAGGCAACCAAGCATACGGTTGCCCCAGGCAACTCTCAGGCGGCCCGCATGTCAGCCCGCCGCCGTTCCACATCGACTCCGCTCGGAGGCACCAAACGATGAGCCAGGCGACAGCGCCCACCAAGGCGACCGCCGTCGACATGACCCACCGGCAGATCCTGGAGGCACTCTCCGGCCTGCTGCTGGGCCTGTTCGTCGCGATTCTCTCTTCCACGGTCATCTCGAACGCGCTGCCGCGGATCATCACCGAACTGCACGGCGGCCAGTCCGCGTACACCTGGGTGGTCACCTCAGCCCTGCTCGCGACCACCGCAACCACCCCAATCTGGGGCAAACTTGCCGACCTGACCAGTAAGAAGACACTCGTCCAACTCGCCCTGGGCATCTACGTGCTGGGCTCGGTCCTGGCCGGCCTCGCCCAGGGCACCGGCGAGCTGATCGCCTGCCGCGTGCTCCAGGGCATCGGCGCCGGCGGTCTCACCGCACTGGCCCAGGTGATCATGGCCACGATGATCTCGCCGCGCGAGCGGGGCCGCTACAGCGGCTACCTCGGGGCCGTGATGGCCGTCGGCACCATCGGCGGCCCGCTGATCGGCGGCGTGATCGTGGACACCTCCTGGCTCGGCTGGCGCTGGTGCTTCTACGTCGGCGTGCCGTTCGCCATCGTGGCGCTGATCGTGCTGCAGAAGACCCTGAAGCTGCCCGTGGTCAAGCGGAAGGCCCAGATCGACTGGTGGGGCGCCACCCTGATCACCGCGGCCGTGTCGCTGCTGCTGATCTGGGTCTCGCTCGCCGGTGACCAGTTCGCCTGGGCGTCCTGGCAGACCGCCGCCATGGTCCTCGGCGCGCTCGTTCTCGGCGCCCTGGCGATCCGGGTCGAGACCCGGGCCGCCGAGCCGATGATCCCGCCGCGCCTGTTCCGCAACCGCACCATCACCCTCGCCGTCGTCGCCAGCATCGCGGTCGGCGTGGGGATGTTCGGCGCGTCGATCTTCCTGGGCCAGTACTTCCAGATCAGCCGCGGTCAGAGCCCGACCATGTCCGGCCTGATGACCCTGCCGATGATCCTCGGCCTGCTGGTCGCCTCCACCGTGATCGGACGGGTCATCACGAAGACCGGCCGGTGGAAGCGGTACCTGGTGATCGGCTCGGCGCTGCTCACCATCGGCTTCGCGCTGATGGGCACGCTGCGCGCGGACACCAACTTCGCCCTGCTCAGCGTCTACATGGCGGTCATCGGTGTCGGCCTGGGCATGACCATGCAGAACCTGGTCCTCGCCGTGCAGAACACCGTCGGCCCGCACGAGCTCGGCGCGGCCAGCTCGGTGGTCGCGTTCTTCCGCAGCCTCGGTGGCGCGATCGGTGTCTCCGCTCTCGGCGCGGTCCTCGCCCACAAGGTCAAGGACTACACCGCCGACGGGCTGACCCAGCTCGGTATCCCCGCGTCCAGCTCCGGCTCCGGCGGCGCCCTGCCCGACGTGCACACCCTGCCCGGCCCGCTGCGGGCCGTGGTGGAGAGCGCGTACGGCCACGGTGCCGGTGACATCTTCCTGACCGCCGCGCCCTTCGCCCTGATCGCGTTGATCGCTGTGGCCTTCATCAAGGAGGTGCCGCTGCGGCAGCACAACGGCGACCCGGTTTCGGCGGAGGTCGAGCGGGAATCGACAGTCGCTGCCGGCGCCGGCGCGGTCGTGGTCCGTACCGGCGAGCAGAGGTGAGGTAGAGCCATGAGCGTGGGAGCACCGGACCGCGAGGAGTACGGCCCCCAGACCCGATCGCTGCCCTTCGAACGAGGCACGGACGGCCCTAGGGTGATCATGGTGGGCGTCGACGGCACCCGCACCTCCGAGCGGGCCGGCTCCTACGCCGCGGGTCTGGCCCGTCGGCAGGGCGCCGCCCTGGTCGTGGTCTTCGTCAGCTCGGCGAGCGGCCTGACCGCCCTGGTGCCCGGCATGGACGCCGGCGCGGTCCAGCGCACCCACGACGAGTTGGCCGACGAGCTGCGCCGGGAGTGCCGGCGCGCGGCCGAGCAGTGGGGCATCCCGGTGACGTTCGTCTGCCGGCGCGGCGACGCGTACGGGGAGTTGTGCGCGGCGGCCGACGAGTTCCAGGCCGACATGCTGCTGGTGGGCGCGTCCGAGCAGGCCGGTCACCGGCTGGTCGGCTCGGTCGCCACCCGCCTGGTGCGGGCCGGTCGCTGGCCCGTCGTCGTGGTGCCCTGATAACCCGTCGCGGGATGTCGGGTGTGCACGGCAGGATGCGCGGCATGACGTGGACCGCACCGGAGATCACCCGGACCCCCGAACCGTACGTCGGTGACGAGCGCACCATGCTCGACGGCTGGCTCGACTACCACCGCCAGACCCTGCTGCTCAAGTGCTCCGGGTTGACCGAAGAGCAGCTGCGGACGCCGAGCGTGCAACCCTCCGGGCTGACCCTGCTCGGCCTGGTCCGACACCTGGCCGAGGTGGAGGCCTGGTGGTTCCGGGAGAACTTCGCCGCCCAGCCTGTCGACTACCCGTACTTCACCCCGGAGACGCCGGACGCCGACCACGACGTCAGCGAGGCCGACGCCGAGGCGGACTTCGCCATCTTCCACCGGGAGGTGGCACTGGCCCGCGAGGCCGCCGCCGGCCACTCGCTCGACGAGACGTTCATCGAGGTCGGCGGGAAGAAGCGCACCTTCAACCTGCGCTGGGTGTACGTGCACATGATCGAGGAGTACGCCCGGCACAACGGCCACGCCGACCTGATCCGGGAACGCATCGACGGCGTCACCGGCGAGTGACAGGCGCTCAGTAGTCCAGGGCCGCCCGCAGGTAGCGCAGGTCGGCGTGACCGCCCCAGCGGTGCGCCGACAGCCCGGCGGCGCGGGCGCCCCGGACGGCCCAGTCCTCGTCGTCGACGAAGAGGACGCGGGCCGGCGCCGTGGCCAGCGCCACGCAGGCGCCCTGGAAATACTCCGGGGCTGGCTTGTGCACACCGAGCGTCGACGAGTTGACCACCACGTCGAACTCACCGGCCAGCCCGAGGTCCGCCAGGTCGGCGTCGAGCAGGTCGGTGGCGTTGGTGCCGAGGCCGACAGTGATGCCGGCGGCGCGCACCTCCCGGACGAAGTCGAGCACCTCGGTGTCCACCTCGCCCCGGTAGCGCTGCCACTGCTCCACCGCCGCCCGGGCGCGGTCCGGACCGCCGGCCGGCTCGGCCAGCGCGTCGGCCACGCTGTCCACCCACTGGGCGTGACTGAGCTGGCCGGTGAGCACCGGCCGGAGTCGGCCCCACTGCATGGCGATCTCGAGGAGAACCCCGTCGGCGAGGCCGTACTCCCGCTCCACGCCGGCGGCCACCGCCGGGTCGAACCGGCGCAGTACGCCGTCCAGATCCAGCAGGAGCGCCGTCGCGCGTTCCCGAGCCACTACCCGTTCTCCTCGCCGCGGCCGTGCCGCTCGTCGTCCTCGTCGGCCCTGTTGAGCCGTTGGCTGATCACCTGGGTGACCCCGCTGCGCATGGTGACCCCGTAGAGCGCGTCAGCGATCTCCATCGTCCGCTTCTGGTGGGTGATGACGATCAGCTGACTCTTCTCCCGCAACTGTGCCATCAACGTGATCAACCGGCCCAGATTCACGTCGTCCAGGGCCGCCTCCACCTCGTCCATGATGTAGAACGGGCTGGGCCGGGCACGGAAGATCGCCACCAACATGGCCACCGCGGTCAGCGACCGCTCGCCACCGGAGAGCAGCGACAGCCGCTTGATCTTCTTGCCCGGTGGGCGGGCCTCCACCTCGACGCCTGTGGTGAGCAGGTCGTCCGGCTCGGTGAGGATCAGCCGGCCCTCGCCGCCGGGGAAGAGCACGTTGAACACCTGCTCGAACTCCCGGGCAGTGTCCTCGAACGCGCTGGCGAAGACCTCCAGGATCCGCTCGTCCACGTCCTTGACCACAGTGAGCAGGTCCCGACGGGTGGCCTTGAGATCCTCCAACTGCTCGGAGAGGAACTTGAAACGCTCCTCCAGCGCGGCGAACTCCTCCAGCGCGAGCGGATTGACCTTGCCGAGCAGGGTCAGCTCCCGTTCCGCCTTGGCAGCCCGCTTCTCCTGCACCGGCCGTTCGTAGCGGACCGGCTCGGGCACCGGCAGGCCGTCGCGTTCGGCCGTGGCGATGTCGACAGGTGTCGGCGGGACCGGCTGCGTCGGGCCGTACTCGGCCACCAGCGTCTCCACGTCCAGCCCGAAGTCCTCGGCGGCCTTCGCCTCCAACTGCTCGATGCGCAGCCGTTGCTCCGCGCGGGCGACCTCGTCGCGGTGGACCTGGCTGGTCAATCGCTCCAGCTCCGCGCCGAGCCGCTTCGCCGCGCCGCGTACCTCCTGGAGCTCCGCCTCGCGGGCGGCGCGCTCCCGGGCGACCTCGTCGCGGTGTTCCTCGGCCGTCGCGATCGAGGTGGTGAGCCGGGTGAGCGCCTCCCGACCGCGTCGGCCAGTCGGGGCAGGTCGTGGTCGACGAGCTGGGACTGC
>NZ_JBSFBM010000357.1:0-6665 GCF_053592955.1 Micromonospora sp. NPDC002411
CCATCGCGACACCGACAGCCAGGATCGCCGACCGGGAGACGGACATCGGTATGCACATGCCGATCAGCCCCACCGGCAGCCACCGCCGCACGGTCTGGTCACGCAGCGCGCGGGCCAGGTCCCAACCGTCGCGCAGTGACCCGGCGGTGGGTCGCCGGGCGGCCCAGTCGGCGAAGGTCGTCGACCATCCGACGCCGAGGCCGGCGGCGAGGAGCGGCCAGTGCCGGGCCACGTCGCCGGCCCGCTTGCGCAGCAGCGCGGCCCGGGTGGCGGCCAGCGGTCCCGGGGCGAAACCCGCCGGCGGTGGACCCCCGGCGACCAGCGCCGCGACCAGTTCGGCCTGCCGTTCGGCCAGCCCCGCCCGGGGTGTCGGCCTGCCGTCGCCCGCGTCGGTCATGTCACGGCCGGGAAGCCGGCGGTGGCGGCCAGGGCGTCCAGTTCGGCGCGGAGCACGGCGGCCGGCGGGTAGTGGCCGTCCCGTTCCAGCAGCAGCGCCGGTGGTCGCTGCCGGGCGCAGAGCGCGCCCAGCAGCTCCAGCACCGCCGCAGGCACCGGGTCGGTGTGGGTGTCGTGGTAGAAGCCGCCGTGCTCCGCGCCGCCGGCCACGTGGGCGTACGCGACCCGGTCCAGCGGCAGTCGGTCCAGCAACGCGAGCGGATCGGTGCCCCGGTTGCGGGCGTTGGCGTGCACGTTGGCGACGTCCAGCAGCAACAGCGCGCCGGTCCGGTCGAGGATCTCGGTGAGGAAGTCCGCCTCGTCCAACTCGTCGTCGGGCCAGTCGACAAGCGCGGCGATCGGTTCCAGCGCGATCGGCACCGGCAGTTCGGCCTGGGCCCGCGCCACGTTGGCGCAGACCGCGTCGACCGCCTCCCGGCTGCGGGGCAGCGGCAGCAGGTGCCCGGCCTCCAGGCCGCCGGCCCGGACGAACGCGATGTGTTCGCTGACCAGCGGGGCGTCGACGCGTTGCGCCACCGCGGCCAGGTGCGCGACCCGGGTCGGGTCGACCGGTTCGGCGCCACCGAGGGAGAGCCGCACCCCATGGGGTACGACAGTCACCGCGCGCTCCCGCAGCTGTGCCAGACCGAGTGGGAGCGGCCCGGACGCGGGGACCGCCTCGGCCACGACCTCGACGAACCGCAGCCCGGGCAGCTCGGCCACGAAACCGGCGATCTCCGGACGCCAACCGATGCCGACCCCGGACGGGCCGGTCATCCGCCGCACCCCCCGCCGCCGCATCCACCGCCTCCACCGCAGGAGCTGCCGCCGTCCGAGCCGGAGCTGTCGCCGCCGCCCGACGACCCGTCGGCGCCTCCGCTCCAGCCACTGCCGGAGGCGGCCTGGCGCTGGATCTCGGCCTGCTCGGCGAAGCCCGGGTCGAGTGCCCAGAGCGAGGCGGTGCCGTACAGGGCCACGCCCATCGCCGCGCCGGCCGCTCCGTAGGTGGCGTAGGCCGGCGCGGAGGCCGGGGCGAGGTGGGTGTGCTCGCGGCGCACGCCGCGCAGCGCGGCCCGACCGGCCCGGGTGACCGCGGGCGGGCGGCGCAGCACCAGAGTGACGATCAGGAGCGCCACCAGGGTCAGTAGCAGGTAACCGACCGGGCGACCGCTGAACAGACCGGAGGCCAACCGGAGCACGCCGAGGCCCAGCAGGCCGATCAGGAGCCTGGTCCAGAAGCGGGCACGCGCGCGCTGCGCGTCGTTCGTCAGCAGACCCCGCTGCTCCAGGCCGTTGCGGATCTGGTCCAGCGCGACGCGTACGCGCTCGTCCCGCGGCAGGTCCCCGACGCGGGCATGTTGGTGCGCGGCCCAGTGGATGGCCTGGTCCAGTGGGGTGAGCCCGGTCGGCGCGGCGCCGATGGTGGTCAGTCGGCGGTCCGGGCGCACGCCGATCGCACCGCTGCCGCGCAGGCCGCCGATCGCAGCGTTTACGGCGAGTCGAGGTCCACCGTTGAGGTACGCGACCTGCTGCGGCCCGAGTGGATCGGCGGTCATGGCGGTGGTCGAATTGGCCGCCAGACGGATCCGGTGGTACACCGCGACGACCACCACCACGGCGGTCGCTAGGAGGTAGTAGCGGAGGAAGGTCGGGCCGGAGATGCCCCAGGTGTCACCGGACGCGGCGTGCACGATCATCGACTGCTCCTGTCACCGGAGGGATCCGCGGCCCCATTGTGGAGCAGCCTCGCCACGGCCGACAGACCGCTGTCCGCGCGCTCAGTGGCGGCGGACCGCCTCCTCGACGAGGTCGAGCACCGGGCCCAGGTCGCCGGCCGGTCGCCCCATGGCCAGGTGCAGCACCAGCCCGTCGTAGGCCAGCTCCAGGAACTGGGCCAGCACGTCGATCGGGACGTCCTCGCGTAGCACCCCGGCGTCGCGCTGGCGGGCCAGCCGGTCGCGGGTCGCCTCGGCGATCGCGGCGGACCGCTCCGCCCAGCGCTTGGCGAACGCCGGGTCGGTACGCAGGCGGCGGGAGACCTCCAGTTGACTGCCCAACCAGCCGGTGGTGTCCGGGGAGACGGCGCGGGCGAGCAGGTCACGCATCACCTGCACCAGACCGTTGCGGGCGACCGTCTCGACCATGGCCGCGGCGTCGTCCTCAGCGACGGCCAGGAAGAGCGAGTCCTTGTCCCGGAAGTGGTGGAAGATGGCGCCACGGGACAGGCCGGTGGCCTCCTCGAGGCGGCGGACGGTCGCCCCCTCGTAGCCGAGCCGGGCGAAACACGCCCGGGCCGCGGCGAGGATCTCCTGCCGGCGCGCATCGAGCTGGTCCTGACTTACTCTGGGCACGCGTCGATCGTTGCAGGTCACCCCGGGTCACGCAAACCGTACGTACGGCTTGGGAGCTTGCCAACTACCATCGCCCGGTGACCTCGCCGCAGACCGTCCCCGCCGCTCCGCTGACCGTGGCCACCATCCAGGCCACACCCGTGCCGGGAGACGTCGCCGGCAACGCGCTCCTCGCCGCCGACCTCGTCCGCCAAGCCGGTCAGCGGGGCACCCGGGTGGCAGTACTGCCGGAGCTGTTCCTCTGCGCGTACCACCCGCCGACCCTGGCCGCCGACCCGGTCGGCACGGACGTCGCGGCCGATCCGGCCGGAGTGGTCGCGGATCCCCGGCTCGACCCGCTGCGCGCCGCGGCGCGCGAGGCCGGCGTCACCGTCGTGGTCGGTGCCGCCGTCCGGCACCCGGACGGTCGGCGGACCATCGCCGCGCTCGTGGTCGACCGGGCCGGCGAGGTCCGGGTGGGGTACGACAAGCAGCAGCTGTGGGGTGACGAACGCGAGCTGTTCAGCGCCGGCGGTCGGGGTGCCACGCTGCTCGTCGACGGCTGGCGGCTCGGGCTCGGCATCTGCTACGACGGCTGCTTCCCCGAGCACGGGCGGGCCGCCGCCCTCGACGGCGCACACGGTTACCTGTGCCCCAGCGGATACCTGGCCAGCTCCGAGCACCGCCGGGACCTGTACTACGCCGCGCGCGCCCTGGACAACACGATGTTCGTGGTCTTCGCCAACGCGGTCGGCGGCGACGACCCGTGGCGTTTCAACGGCGGCGCCGCGATCTACGACCCCGAGGGTCGGGTGCTGGCGCGGGGCGCCGACGAGGGCACGGCGGTGCTCGTGGCGACGCTGGATCCCGCCGTGCTCGCGGCCACCCGCACGGCGCATTCGATGCTCGCCGATCGACTGCCGGACCAGGGCGGCGCCCGGGTGTCGATGTCCGGCTGAGCACGTCGTGAGGTCGATACCCGCCGGCTCTGTTGGCGGACACGTCGGTCCCGTAGGGTGCCCGAGTGCCACTGCTCCTGCTGGACCTGGACAACACCCTGCTGGATCGGGCCGGGCCGTTCCGCCGCTGGGGTGAGCGCTTCCTGGACGGCATCGGCGCGCCCCACACGGACATCGACTGGCTGGTCTCGATCGACGCCGACGGTCTGACCGACCGCTGGGATCTCGCCGACGCCATCCGGGACCGCTACGAGCTGCGCATTCCCTCGATCGACCTGGTGGAGGAGCTGCACGACGGGGTGGTGGCGCAGACCCGGCTCGACCCGCTGACCGCCTGCGCGCTGCGGATCGCCGACGACGCCGGCTGGGTGCCGGTGGTGGTCTGCAACGGCACGGTACGCGTCGAGGACGCCAAGATCCGCCAGACCGGCCTGGACCGGTACGTCGCGGACTGGGTGATCTCCGAGGAGGCCGGGGTCAGCAAGCCCAACCCGAGGATCTTCGCGCTGGCCGCCCAACGGGTCCGGATGCCGCTGCGCGGCGCCTGGGTGGTCGGCGACAGCCCGGAGGCGGACATCGGCGGCGCCGCCGCCGTCGGGCTGCCCCGCTGCGGGCCTTCGGACCTTTTGTGGTCCGGGGGCCCGTTTTGGTGTGTCCGGGGTGGCGCCGTCACACCCTCTAAGGCATCCTAGGAACCTAGATGTGATCAAGGAGGCGGGTGTGCAGATCAATCCCGGGGCCGCTGAGTTCCCGCACCGACAGATCGCCGCGCAGCTCAAGGCCCAGGTCCGCCGGGGCGACTGGGGGCCGGGCGAGCGACTGCCGTCCATCCCGGCCATCGCCGAGATGTTCGGCGTCGCCAAGCAGACCGTGCAACGCGCCGTCGACCAGCTGCGGGTCGAGGGCATCCTGATCACCAAACCCGGCTCTGGTACGTACGTCCGGGGCACCCGGCGCCGACTCAACCGGCTCTCCCGGGGCCGGTACGGCGGCTTCCGCGGCTATCACACCGACCTGGCCGCACGGTACCGCCAGCAGCTCGTCTCCGTCGGCCTGTCCCCCGCGCCCGCCGAGGTCGCCGACGCGTTCGGCGTCTCCGACGGCACCAACCTGCTCTGCCGCCGGCACCTCGTCCGCACCGACGACTCCCCCGTCGAGGTGGGCGCCTCCTGGTTCCTGCCCCGCGACACCACGGGCACCTCGTTGGAGCGCGCCGAGGCGTTCGGCCGACCCCTCTACCAGGAGGCCGAAGAGGTCACCGGCCGGCGGTACGTCTCGGCCACCGACACGATCAGCGCCCGCCAGCCCAGCCGAGAGGAGGCTGAGACCCTCCAGATCAGGCCGGACACCCCGGTGCTGCACCTGCTGCACGTCGCGTACGACGCAAACCGCAAACCGATCGAGGTTGCTCAGGCCACCTGGCCCGGCCCGATGACCACCCTCACCGAGGAGTACAAGATCCCCGGCCCCACCCCCGACCCGGAACCCGACCCCGGCCTGGTCCTGGGCTGACAGACGCCGCGCGGATCGCAGCCCGCCCGGTAGATCCGCGAGAACCGGCTGAGCCCTCGGAGCTCCCGCCATCGACGAGCCGCCACCGTTGCATCTATACACTCGGTATCTATACTGCGAGTGTAATCGATGGCCGGGCGCTCCGTTCCGGTGTCGAGCAACCTGGGGAGATCCCATGCCAACCATGAAAGCTCTCGGTGGACGGGGAATGACGCGCCGTGGCCTGGTCGGGGCCGCGCTGGCGGCCGGGGTCGGCGTTCCGATCGGCATTGCCGGCGTGGCCGGCCGCGCCACGGCGGCCCCTGCCGACTCGGGCCCGGCTCGGCTCACCCTGCCCGCGCCGACCGGGCCGTACCGGGTGGGTACGGTGCCGCTGCACCTGGTCGACCGGTCGCAGCCGGATCCACTGGCCGGGCCGGGACGGCATCGGGAGCTGATGATCAGCGTCTGGTATCCCGCTCGCGACGTGCGGCGGTACCCGCTCGCCCCATGGATGACCGCCGCGTCGATGCGCATGCTGCTGGACTCCGCCGGGTTCAACCCCGAGGCCGCGCGGGCGCCGCTGACCGCCGGGCACGAGGGCGCCCCGGTTCTGCACCCGGGTCGGCGGCTGCCGGTGGTCGTGTACTCGCACGGCGCCGGAAGCCACCGCTCGGACACCACCATCGTGGTGCAGGAGCTCGCCAGCCACGGGTACGTGGTGGTCACTGTGGACCACACCTACGACGGGTTCAGCGAGTTCCCCGACGGTCGCGTCACCGTCCAGGAGGACAACTACGACGCCACCCCGTGGACCTACAGCCGGGACCTCAGGTTCGTCCTCGACCAGATCGCCGACCTCGCCGCCGGGCGCAACCCCGACGTCGGACACGCACGGCTGCCGGCCGGGCTCGGAAGCGCCCTCGACTTGAACC
This sequence comes from Micromonospora sp. NPDC002411, assembly GCF_053592955.1. Classification (NCBI taxonomy): domain Bacteria; kingdom Bacillati; phylum Actinomycetota; class Actinomycetes; order Micromonosporales; family Micromonosporaceae; genus Micromonospora; species Micromonospora sp. NPDC002411. The sequence continues at coordinate 6,151 of NZ_JBSFBM010000357.1, forward strand.
GGATCGGCATGTTCGGCTGGTCGAAGGGCGGCACCGCGACGGCCCTGACCATGGGCACCGACCGGCGGGTCCGCGCAGGGCTGAGCCTCGACGGCCCGATGGTGTCGCAGCCGCCGCCCACTACCGACCTGTACCGACCGTTCATGCTGATGACGGCGGAGTACACCCGGACCACGAAGCCCGCCGTCGCCGAGTTCTTCACGCACCTGCGCGGATGGCGGCTCAACATTCAGGCCGAGGCGGCAATCCACTCGTCGTACGGCGACAACCAGTGGCTGGTGCCGCAACTGGCACGCATCATCGGGATGAGCGACGAGGACCTCGTCGACTGGATCGGCACCCTCGACCCCACCCGCGCGGTCCGCATCGGGCAGGCGTACCCGCTGGCTTTCTTCGACCTGCACCTGCGGCAGCGGGGCGCCCAGAAGAGCCCCCGCGAGGCGGTCGCCGAGTTGGTCAACGCGGGCAATCACCCCGCAACGCCCCGGCCGGTGCGCTGACCCCGCACCGACGTG
>NZ_JBSFBM010000358.1:0-6634 GCF_053592955.1 Micromonospora sp. NPDC002411
CGGCACGGCCGGCTCGATCGCCCTGCTGGTGGCACTCGGCGTCATCGCGGTGCTCGGTGTCTTCGCCGTCCGACTGCACGGGGCACCGGGTTCGGGCGAGGACCGCCACCTCCAACAGGGCCGGCCCGGCCCAGCCCGGCAGGTGGGTCAACGCGGCCAGCGAGGCACCGCCGAGCCCGACGTTGAACCCGTTCCAACCGACCATCGACACGGTCAGCACCGCCGCCAGCAGCAACCGCGAGGTGTTCCCCAGGTACGCGGGCAGCACCGCGGTCAGCGTCCCGCCGTCGCCGAGCGGCCGACGCAGACCGATCCGACCCTGCCCCCAGAGCAGTGCCGCCATCAGCGCCCCGCCGACCAGCAGACCCGCCACCGGCACCGCACCGCCGTGCCGGGCGGCCATCGCCGCGCCGAGCACCAGCGTGGCAGGTGCGGTGCCGATTCCCAGCCACGCGCCGACCGCCGCCGGCCAGCGCCGTTCGGCAGTCTCAGACAACGTGGCGCAGGTAGCCGGCCACCGCCGCGTCCAGCACCTCGGCACCCGGGCGCGCCCACACCTCGGCGGAGAAGACCTCCACCTCGATCGGGCCGACGTAACCGGCCGCGTCCACCGCCTCGCGCAACCGGCGCAACTCGATGCACCCGTCGCCCGGCAGCGCCCGGCCGAGCAGCACCCCCTCCGGCAGTGGCGTCACCCAGTCGCAGACCTGGAACGCCGCGATCCACTCCCCGGCCCGCGCGATCTGCGCGTACACCGTGTCGTCCCACCAGACGTGGTACGCGTCCACGACCACGCCGACCACCGACGGGTCGAACCGCTCGGCGATATCGAGCGCCTGACCCAGGGTGGCGATCACGCAGCGGTCGGCGGCGAACATCGGGTGCAGCGGCTCGATCGCCAGCCGCACCCCGGCGGCCTCGGCGTGCGGGGCCAACTCCCCGATCGCGTCGGCGACCCGCTGCCGGGCGCCGTCGATGTCCCGGCTGCCGGGCGGCAGCCCACCGGACACCAGGACCAGCTCCGGGGCACCCACTGTGGCCGCCTCCTCGATGGCCCGCAGGTTCTCCTCGTGCCAGTCGTCGGCGGAGAAGAATCCGCCCCGGCACAGCGAGGTGACGGTGAGACCCGCGTCGCGGACCAGCTTCGCCGACCGAGCCAACCCGTACTCGGCGACCGGCTCGCGCCACAACCCGATGCCCGGCACTCCGGCCGCCACGCAGCCAGCCACCACGTCCGGCAGCGGCCAGCGCTGGGCGGTGGCCTGGTTGAACGAGAAGCGCGCGAGGCTCATTGGGCCACCCCGGCAACCGTGAAGAACGCCCGCGCCCGGGCCGCCGCCAGGTCGGCATCCGGCAACAACCCGGCCGCGTCGGCGAGGGTGAGCAGGGTGGCCAGGTGCGCCGGGGACCGGCCGGACTGCGCGCCGCCGACCATGGTGAAGTGGTCCTGGTGCCCGGCCAGCCAGGCCAGGAACACGATACCCGTCTTGTAGTGCCAGGTCGGGGCCGCGAACAGGTGCCGGGCCAGCGGCACGGTCGGTGCGAAGATCTCGTCGTACGCCGCCAGGTCCCCCCGGTCCAGCGCGGCGAACGCGGCCGCGGCGGCGGGCGCGATGGCCGCGAACACCCCGAGCAGCGCGTCGGAATGCCCCACCTCGTCGCCCCGGATCAGCTCCGGGTAGTGGAAGTCGTCACCCGTGTAGAGGCGCACCCCGGCGGGGAGCCGGCGGCGCAGCGCGACCTCCCGGTCGGCGTCCAGCAGCGACACCTTGATGCCGTCCACAATCGACTGATGCGCCTTGATCAGCTCGACGACCGTGTCGGCGGCCAGGTCCAGGTCGGCAGCACCCCAGTAGCCGTTCAACGCCGGGTCGAACATCGGGCCCAGCCAGTGCAGCACCACCGGCTCGTCGGCGGCGCTCAGCAGCTCGTCGTACACCCGGAGGTAGTCCTCCGGGCCGCGCGCCGCGGCGGCCAGATGCCGGCTGCACATCAACACCGGGCGGGCGCCGGCCGCGCGGACGTCGGCGAGCTGTTCGAGGTACGCGGCGGTGACCGCCGCCACTGTCGCCGGACCGGCCGGCAGCTGGTCCGTGCCGACCCCGGCGACGATCCGGCCTCCCACCGCGCGGGCCTCGGTGGCGCTGCGGCGGATCAACTCCCGGGTGGCCCTGTAGTCCAGCCCCATCCCCCGCTGCGCGGTGTCCATCGCCTCGGCGACCCCGAGCCCGTACGACCAGAGGTGCCGCCGGAAGGCGAGGGTGGTGTCCCAGTCCACGGCCGCCGGGGCACCCGGCACGTTCTCCGCCGTCGGGTCGGCGACCACGTGCGCGGCGGCGTACGCGATCCGGCTGGTCGCCGGCGCGGCCGGGCGGGCGAAGCCGCCGCCCCCGGTGAGCCGGTGCCGCCGGCCGCCCGGCAGCGCCACCTCGGCCGTCACCGGCGGCACCACCTCGGCCGTCATGAGCGCAGCTCCGGCACCTCGACCCGACCACCCTCGCGGGCCGAGCGCAGCCCCAACTCGGCGAGCTGTACGCCGCGCGCGCCGGCCAGGAAGTCCCAGCGGAACGGCTCACCGGCGACGACGTGCCGCAGGTACGCCTCCCACTGCACCTTGAAGCCGTTGTCGAACTCCTCGTTGTCGGGCACCTCGGCCCACTGGGCGCGGAAGTCCTCGGTGGCCGGCAGGTCCGGATTCCACACCGGCTTCGGGGTGACCGCCCGGTGCTGCACCCGGCAGTTGCGCAGCCCGGCAACGGCGCTGCCCTCGGTGCCGTCGACCTGGAACTCCACCAGCTCGTCGCGGTACACCCGCACGTTCCAGGACGAGTTGATCTGCGCGATGATCCCGCCGTCGAGTTCGAAGATCCCGTACGCGGCGTCGTCGGCGGTGGCCGGATACACCTGCCCGGCCTCGTCGACGCGTTCGGGCACGTGGGTGGCGGTCACGCAGGACACCGCCCGCACCCGGCCGAACAGCTCCTCCAGCACGTAGTGCCAGTGCGGGAACATGTCGACCACGATGCCGCCGCCGTCCTCGGCCCGGTAGTTCCACGACGGCCGCTGGGCGGGCTGCCAGTCACCTTCGAACACCCAGTAGCCGAACTCGCCGCGCACCGAGAGGATCCGGCCGAAGAAGCCGCCGTCGACGAGGCGCTTGAGCTTGCGCAGCCCCGGCAGGAAGAGCTTGTCCTGCACGACGCCGGTGCGTACGCCGGCCGCGTCCGCCGCCCGGGCCAGGTCGAGCGCGGCAGCGGTGTCCTCGGCGAGGGGCTTCTCCGTGTAGATGTGCTTGCCGGCCTCGATGGCCTGCCGGATCGCCTTCTCGCGCTGCTGGGTGACCTGCGCGTCGAAGTAGATCTGGACGTCGTCGCGGGCGAGCGCGGCGGTCAGGTCCGTGGTCCATTCGGTGAGCCCGTGCCGCTCGGCGATCTCGCGGAGCTTCGTCTCGTTACGCCCGACCAGGACCGGCTCCGGCCAGACGGTCGTGCCGTCGGCCAGCGTCACGCCGCCGGACTCCCGGATGGCCAGCAAGGACCGGACGAGGTGCTGGCGGTAGCCCATCCTTCCGGTCACACCGTTGACGATGATGCCGATCGACCTGCGGGTCATGGTGTTCCTTCCGTCGTGCTGGTCGTGCCGATCCGCGCTCAGTGGTTGGCGGCCGCGCTGCCGAGCAACCCACGCAGGTCGGTGGCGAGCCGGTCGAAACGGGGATCCGACATCACCGACGCGTAGTCGCGGTGCGCCGGCAGGTCGACCGGGAAGGTGCGGATGATCCGGCCGGGCCGGGGGCTCATCACCACGACCCGGGTACCGAGGAAGACCGCCTCGGCGATGGAGTGGGTGACCAGCACGACAGTGGTGCCGGTCTCCCGCCAGATCCGGTGCAGTTCGGCGTTCATCTGCTCCCGGGTCAGCGCGTCCAGCGCGCCGAACGGCTCGTCCATGAGCAGCACCGGCGGGGAGTGCAGCAGCGCGCGACAGAGCGCCACCCGCTGCTGCATGCCGCCGGACAACTCGTGTGGCAGTGCCTTCTCGAAGCCGGTCAGGCCGGTCATCTCGATCAGCTCGTCGGCCCGACGGGACGCCTGGGCCCGGTCCATGCCGCGCATCTCGGCCTGCAGCAGGATGTTGGCCCGGGCACCGCGCCACTCCAGCAGCGCCGCCTTCTGGAAGACGAAGCCGATCTCCTTCTGCGGGCCACGGACCGGACGCTCCAACAGCGACACCGCACCGCTGGTCGGCGTGACCAACCCGGCGACGATCTTCAGGAGAGTGGACTTGCCGCAGCCGGACGGGCCGACGATCGTGACGAACTCGCCGGGCTCGATGTCCAGCGACACTTCGTCCAGGGCGGTGGTCTGGGACCGCCGGGAGGTGAACCGTACGGTCACCCCCGACATCCCGATGGCGGTGCCGGTGGCTGCCGGCGCGGCGGTCACCGGGTCACCCCTGCTTCGCGTACGAGGAGTCCCAGTACGCGTTGGGCGCGCCCGGGTCCTTCAGCTCCGCGTAGCGGGACATCAGGTCGATGGTCTCGGTCCACTGGGCCTCGGTGTTCACCCCGGGCGGTCCTTCGCCGCCGAGCAGCGGCAGCACGAGGGTGAGTTGCTTGGTGAGCACCTCGGGTGCCGGCTCGTTCTCGGCGAGCGCGGCCATCGCGGTCACCGCGCCGGCCGGGTCGCGGGCGGCGTCGGCCCAGGACTTCTGGGTGGCCTTGACGAACTTGCGAGCCAGCTCCGGGTCCTTCTGCAGGGTCTGGGTGTTGGCGATCAGGCCGGTGCCGAGCAGGTTCATCCCGTAGTCGGCGAAGAGCAGGACGTCGACCTTCTTACCGGTCTTGCTCTCGATGGTGGGCGCCTGGTCGTGGAAGAAGCCCATGATGGCGTCGACCTTGCCCTCGGCCAGCGCGGCGATCTTGCCGGCGGCGTCGACGTTGACGACCTTGACGTCGTTCTGCTTGAGGCCGTTCTTCTCCAGCCAGGCCGGGAAGGTCGCGTAGAGGGCGTCGCCGGGGGTGCCCCCGACGGTCTTGCCCTTGAGATCCGCCGGGGTCTTGATGTTTTTCTCGGAGAAGAACTCCACCGAGGAGGGGCCCTTCTCCAGGTACGCGCCGAGGCTGCGCACCGGCATCCCGGTGGCCACCGACTTGAGCAGCACCGGGCTGTCGGCCCAGCCGAAGTCGGTCTGCTTCTGGGCGACCTGCTTGACCGTGTTGCCCGAGCCGTTGCCCGGCAGGATCTTCAGGTCGATGCCCTCGGCGGAGTAGTAGCCGTTCTGCAGGCCGTAGTAGAACGGCGCGTGCTCGCCGTAGGGCACCCAGTTGAGGGTCAGGGTGACCTGCTTCTTGCCGTCCGCGCCGGTCTTGCCGGCGGAGTCGTCCCCACCGCAGCCGGTGGCGGCGAACAGGAGGGCGGCGGTGACCAGGATGGTGGTGGCGGTGCGTTTCATCGGTGCCTCCGTGATGGGGTCGGTCAGGAGGTGGTCAGGGACACGCCGGCACGGCGACTGGCGTGCCACGGGATGAGCAGTGCCTCGGCGATCTCGACCAGGACGAACAGGACGATGCCGATGGCGGACATCAGGATCAGGTCGGCGAACAGCAGCGGGGCGTCGAGGTTGCCGTTGGCCAGCAACAGGACGTAGCCGAGCCCTTCGCTGGCGCCGACGAACTCGCCGACCACGGCACCGACCACCGCGAGGGTGACCGCCACCTTGAGACCGGCCATGAGGTGCGGCAACGCGTTCGGGAAGCGGATCTTGCGGAAGGTGCGCCACGGCCCGGCACCCATCGTGGCGGCCAGGTCGAGCAGCTCAGGGTCGGTGGAGCGCAGGCCGGCCACACCGGAGATGACCACCGGGAAGAACGCGATGAGCACCGCCAGGATGATCTTCGGGGTGAGGCCGAGGCCGAACCAGACCACCAGTAGGGGCGCGATGGCGATCTTCGGGATGACCTGTGCGAACAGGACGATCGGGTAGAGCGCCTTGTCCAGGGTGCGGGAGTACGCGATGGCGACAGCGGTCGCGAGGCCCAACGCGGCAGCCAGCACGAAGCCGAGGACCGTCTCGTACAGGGTGACCAGTGTGTGTCGGGCCAGTTCCGACCACTGACCGGTCATCGTCTCCCAGACCTGGCCGGGTGTGGGCACCAGGTAGTTCGGGACGTATTCCTGGGCGGCCACGAACCACCAGGCGGCGAACAGGACCGCGAGGACCAGCGCCGGACGCCAGAGCGAGTCGGCGAAGGCCGCCGCCCGGCGACCGAGCGTCGGTCGTGGTGGACGGCCACCGCCGGTCGGCGCACCGGACGATGCCGGTCTGTCGACTGTGGTCGGGGCCGCCCGCTCGCTGTCCACCGCCTCGGCGTCGGCGCGGCGACCTGCGGTGTCCAAAGAGTTCTCGGTCACGCGAAACCTCCTCGGGCGCCCGGCACGGCACCGACATCCGGGCCGATCGGCGGATCAGGCAAACGCTTTCCTGGGAGCGTAGGCTGCCCCCGCGATGCCGGGCAAGGCCTTTCCTCGATGTATTCGCCGTGGTGGTGCCGCGCTGTCGGTGCGTGAGGTCACCGGGCAGCCGATCCTGTTCGCCTCCACCGGTGAGAAGTTGGAGGACTTCGACGTCTTCC
>NZ_JBSFBM010000359.1:0-6624 GCF_053592955.1 Micromonospora sp. NPDC002411
CGGGGTATGGGCGCGCCGGTGTGCTGGTGGTGTCGGGGGTCGGGGATCGGGGAGTGTGCCCGGTGCCCGGTGCCCGGTGCCCGGTGCCCGGTGCCCGGTGCCCGGTGCCCGGTGCCCGGTGCCCGGTGCCCGGTGCCCGGTGCCCGGTGGCATGTTTGCCGGTATCAGCAGCGCCGGTGGTAGACGTTGCGTCGTGGCGTGCGCAGCGGGTCGAGCCAGCTGGGCGGGAGGAAGTCAGGTCGGCCGTCTGGTGCCATGCGGATCGTCCAGTCTCCGCGATGAACCAGCCGGTGGTGGTAGCCGCAGAGCAGCACAGCGTTGCCCAGTGCTGTCTCGCCACCGTCGGCCCAGTGCCGCACGTGGTGACCATCGCACCACCGGGACGGCCGATCACAGCCAGGGAAGGCGCAACCGCCGTCGCGCAGCACCAGCGCGCGGCGCAACGGGCCGTTGAAGAGCCGACGCTGGCGTCCGACGTCCAGGACCTGACTGTTGCCGCCCAGCACCGCGGGCAGCACGCCCGCGTCACAGGCGAGACGCCGGATCGCGCCGGGGGTGAGAGGTTCTCCGGTCTCCAGGGTGCCGGCGCGTACGCCGTTGACCAACTCGTCCAACGAGACGGTCACCACGAGCTGCGGCCGGTCGCCACCGTTGTCAGGCAGCTCGCCGGTGCGTAGCGCGAGCCGGCAGACCTCGCCCAGTGCGTCGGCTCGCCGCTGACCGGGGCTGCGGTCGTCGTGCTCACCGGCCGGAGCGCAGAGCGGATCGATCGCCTCCCGCAGCAGGCTCGCCGTTTCGGTGTCGAGGTTGCCGCTGAGGCGTACCTCCCCGTTCTGCTGTTCGGAGAGCGTGACGTGCCGGCGGGCCTCGGCGCGCTCGGCGGCCCGCTTGAGGGCGGCCAGCTCAGCCTGGTCGGCCAGGTCCGGTGCGACATGCGTGAGGACGCGCTCCCCGAGCCGGCTCAGGACGGTCGGATCGAAGCGGTCGGCCCAGTCGACCAGCAGTTGAGTGGCCTTGTCCGCCACCTCCGGGCCGGCCTCCAGCGGAAGGGTGGCGATGGTTTCTGCCACCACCCGGCCCTGCTCGACGGACATCGCGCCGCTGAACATCGCGTCACGCACCGCCGGTGGCGCGGCGTCGATGGTGCTGGCGAGCTGGACCAGCTGGCGGGCGGAACGGCTGGTGAGGCGGAGTCGCTCCCGCAGCCAGATGGCGGTGGACGAGGCGCCCTGGGCGGTTGCCAGGCCACGGCTGTCCAATTCACGCACCAGGCCGAGCTGGACGGCGGCAAGCCGCTGGACCAACACATGCGCCGCGTCGAGAGACGCGACCAACTCGCTGTCGGAGAGCGCCCACAGTGACGCTTGGGCGCAGTCGTCGACGGCATCTCCTGCCTGCGCCAACGCCCTCAACATGACAACAGAATAGAACGTACGTACGACACTTTCGATCCGTGTTGATCAATGCCGGGCTAATGCATTGTCCGTCCGCCGTCCGCGCCGCGCACGCAGCCCAGGCCTCTGGCGAAGCTGGGCGCCAGCCGAAGGGGCCGAGGTTGGTCGAAGCGGGGATGTTGGCGGGTCGGGAGGCCGGCCGGGATCATGGGGTCATGACCGAAGCCCGCCCCGATTCGCGTCGGATGACGATCAGTGACCCGCAGGTGATGCGGGCGATGGCGCATCCGGCCCGGATCGCGATCATGGAGTACCTGAACAGCCGCGAGAGCGGCGGGACTGCCACCGAGTGCGCCGAGATCGTCGGGCTGTCGCCGAGCGCTACCAGTTATCACCTGCGGGCGTTGGCGAAGTTCGGTCTGGTCGAGCAGGCGCCGAGCCGTGGGGATGCGCGCGAACGGCTGTGGCGGGTGTCGAGTTCGAGTGTGTTGGTGGAGGCCGGTCGTGATGCCGGGCCTGAGGCGCGTGCGGCGGAGCAGGCGCTGGTGGAGGCGCATGCGGTCCGGGGCATGGAGCGGACCCGGGACTGGTTGCGGCGCGCCGGGGACGAGCCGGCGGAGTGGTACGACACGGCGCTGTTCACCGACACGTTGCTGCTGCTGACCGCCGAGGAGTTGAGCGGGTTGAACGACGCGGTCATGGCGCTGCTTCGGCCGTACCAGGCGCGGCGGCGTCAGGCCGACCCGCCGCCGGGGGCGCGTTCGGTCGCTGTGCAGTACCGGACGGTGCCGCTGGCGTAACACCCCTTGCGCGTTCCAGTTGTGAAGGATTATTTTCGAAATATGTCCTTCACAAGTGGTTCGTCGCGCTGGCCGGACGTCTGGCTCGCCGCTACCGCACGGGGCGCCACGATCTGCGGAGACTTCCTCGCCGCCACCGCGCTCGCGTTGGCGTTGCAGGGTGCCGGTGCGGGAGGACTTGCCGTCTCGGGGCTCCTGCTCGCGGCCACACTGCCTCTGGTGGTGCTCGCCCCGCTCACCGGTCGGCTCGTCGACCGGGTGGATAGCCGGGCGCTGTTGGTGACCGTCGGCCTGGCGCAGGCGGTGATCTGCACGCTGCTCGCCGTCGCCGAGCACCCGATAGTGGTCGTGGGCCTCGTCGCGCTGCTCGCCTGCGGGCTCGCGGTGACCCAGCCCTGCCTGGCTGCGCTGTTGCCGGCGATGGTCCGCCCCGCTGACCTGCCACGGGCCAGTGCGATCAGTCAGAACGCCGTCTCCATCGGCGCGCTCGGCGGGCCGGTGCTGGCCGGCCTGCTGGTGGGGCAGTTCGGCACTCGCGTACCCCTGCTTCTCGATGCCGTGACCTACCTGGCGCTGGTGGTCGCGGGCCTGCTGCTAAAGACCCGGCGTGGCGGCCGCCAACCCGCCGCCGCAGCGCCGGGGTCCGCGCGCGGAGAAGACCACCGGGGTACGGACCTGGGCTGGCGGCTGCGCCGTGATCCGCTGATGCTGGTCATGGTGGTGAGCACCGCGGTGGTGATCGCTGCGATCGGCGGCATCAACGTGATCGAGGTCTTCTTCATCCGGGAGACGCTGGACGGTTCGGCGACCACCTACGGCCTGGTGGGCGCGGCCTGGATGGCCGGCATGCTGCCCGGTAGCTGGCTCGCCGCCCGACTCGCCCGCCGGTTCGACGACGACGCGGCCCTCATCCGTGGGGTGTTGGCGAGCCTGGCCGTGTGCAGCCTGCTGGTGCTGCTCGCCGCAGGGGTGCCCACGGCTGGCCTGCTGGTGCCGCTCTGGCTGGTGGCCGGCGCGGCGAACGGCGGCGAGAACGTCTTCGCCAACCTACTCATCACCCGCCAGGTGCCGGAGGCGATGCGCGGTCGGGCGTACGCCAGCTACGGCGCTGCGGTGCAGGGCGGCTCGATGGCCGGCTATCTGGTCGGCGGTGTGCTGCTCACGGCTGTTTCGCCCCGTCCACTGATCGCCGGAGCGGGCCTGGCCGGTCTCCTGGTGGTGGTGGCCTTCGTGCCGGTCGTCGCCCGCGCGGTACGCCGGCCGTCGTCGGGCGAGGCCGACGGCCGACACCGCAGTGCGGGGTTGGCCACTCCGAGCCGGCCCGCCGAGCCGGAACCCGAGGCCGGGGATACGGTCGGGTCATGGCTGAGCGCATCGCACGCCCGCGGGTCGGGCACATCCAGTTCCTGAACTGCCTGCCGATCTACTGGGGTCTGATGCGCTCCGGTGCCCTGCTCGACGTCGACCTGCACAAGGATTCGCCGGACCGGCTGAGCGCGGCACTGGTCGCCGGTGACCTCGACATCGGCCCGATCACGCTGCTGGAGTACCTGAAGCACGCCGACGAGCTGCTGCTCCTGCCGGATCTTGCGGTGGGCAGTGACGGGCCGGTGCTCTCGGTCAACATGGTCTCCACCCGACCCCTGGGCGAGCTGGACGGTGCCCGGGTGGCGCTCGGCTCGACCTCGCGGACCGGGGTGATGACGGCGCAGCTGCTGCTCGCCGAGCAGTACGGCGTCCGACCCGACTACTTCCGCTGCCCGCCGGACCTGACCCAGATGCTGCTGGAGGCCGACGCCGCAGTGCTGATCGGGGACGTGGCGCTGCGGGCGTACTACGAGGCGCCGCAGCGGGGCCTCACCGTCACCGACCTCGGGCAGGCGTGGCGCGACTGGACCGGGCTGCCGATGGTCTTCGCGGTCTGGGCGGTCCGCCGCGACTTCGCCGCCGCCCACCCGGGCATGGTCAAGGAGGTGCACGAGGCGTTCCTGCGTTCGCGGGACCTCTGCCTGGCCGAGTTGGACCAGGTCGCCGAAGCGGCGGCCCGCTGGGAGACGTTCGACGCGGCGACGCTGGCCACGTACTTCCGGGCCCTGGACTTCTCCCTCGGTGAACGCCAGGTCGCCGGCCTGCGCGAGTGGGCCCGGCGGGCCACCGCGATCGGCGAGGCCCCGGCGCTACCGGACGGCGGCCCGGAGTTCTTCGCCGGCTGACCGACAAGCCGGGGCCGCGGGCGCGAGGGACCGGGACGCGAACCGCCCGACCAGCAGTCTGGTCGGGCGGCGCGACGGGAAGCGCGGCTCAGACGCCGGGGCGCAGCAACGCCTCGGTGATCTTCTCGCAGTTCTTCATGCCGTAGTCGTAGCCCAGGTCGATCGGGTACCTGACCATCACGCCCATCGTCCAGGTGTCGCCGATGGCCAGGCAGTTGATGTGCATCTCCTGCTCCTTGGTCCGGTCGATCCACCCGTTCTTGATGGCGATCTGCTTCTGCTCGGCGGCCGGGAAGGCCTTGCGGATGCCGAAGTCACCGGCGCCGCGCACCAGCTTCATCTCGTTGAGCAGCCACTTGGTCCACTTCGGCCCGGCGGCGGTGCCGGTGGCGATGCAGTTGCCCAGTCGGGCGGTGTCCCGGGGGGAGAGTGCCGTCCGGGACCAGCCCTTGTCGGGGGCGACGCTGCTGTCGGTCAGCTTGCACATGGAGATCAATCGCTTGATCGAGGCGTCCCGGCCGACCTGGTTGTAGAACTGCTCGGCCCTGGTGTTGTCGCTGTCGCGGATGATCCGTGTCGCGTCGGCGAGCTTCGCGTCGCTCGGCGTCTGCCCGGCGTCGGCTGTCCGTCGTAGGTAGTCGGCGACGATCCAAGACTTGATCAACGAGGCGGTCGTGCTGGTCTCGCCCATGTTCTTGGAACCGATGATCTGCCCGGTCCGCCGGTCCAGCACGCTCCAGGAATACCAACCCTGGATGTCCAGGTCGAGGTTCTTGGCCACGAACGGCAGCGGCTCCAGCGAGGGGCTGGGGCTCGGTGACGGTGGGGCCGGCTGGCGGGCGCTGCGGTCGGTGGCCGAACCCGTGGACCGGTCGCTGGTCGACGTGCCGGCGTCGCCCCACTTGGCGGCGGCGGCGGACTCGAACGGCGACCCGGGCAGCAGCCGCAGGGAGACCAGTACCAACCCGATCAGGATGACCGCGATCGCGACCAGCCGAAGCGGGGACGCGTCAGCGCCCTGGCGCCGACCGGACCGACGATTGCCGGCCATCAGAGCTTCCCGACAGGCTGCTGCGGCACCTTGAGCGCGGCACCGGGCTGCGGGGTGACCAACTGGGTGGCCACGCTCGCGCAGACCTTCGCCCCGTAGTCCAGACCGCTCCTGATCGGGTAACGCAGCATCACCGCGAGGCTCCACTTGTCGTTGACGGCCAGGCAGTTGACGTGCCAGTTTCCGTCGCCGTTGATCGGCGTCCAACCGTTCTTGATGCTGACCGGGCCCTGTGCGGTGATCGACTTGGGTAGGCCGTCGATGATCCCCCAGCGGCCACCGCCGTAGCTGGGCTGCTGGTCCTTCTTGGCGGTGGTGCCGCGGACCTTGCTCATCTGATCCAGCACCCACGTGGTCCACTTCGGGCCGGCGGCCTTGCCGTCGGCAATGCAGTCGCCGAGCCGGACAGCGTCGCGCGGCGACATCCGGGTGTAGCTCCAGTAGCCGGTGTAGGGCTCGACGTTGCCGCGCTTGGTGTCGGTCAGGCCGCAGATCTTGATCGCTCGCTGGATCACGGGGTCCGGGGTGCTGCTCTTCGACGGTTTGTACGATCCGCCCGCCGCGGCGTGGACCTTGTTGGCCGCGCCGTCGTTGCTGTCGATGATGGCGAGGCTGGCCGCCTGCTTCAGCGCGGCCGGCGGCTCCCGGTCCTTGAGCTGGCGCAGGTAGTCGGAGACGATCCACGCCTTGATCATCGATTCGGTGGAGCTGGTCGCGCTCATGTTCGACGATCCGGAGATCTTGCCGGTCTTCCGGTCGAGCAGCGCCCACGAGAAGAATTCGCCCTTGAAGCTCACCGACACCGGGCCGGCCGCCAGCGTGGGCGGCGGCGGTGGGGCGGGCGCGGGCGCAGCGACGGTCGAGGCGGCGCCGCCTCCGCCTCCGCTGCTGTCGCCGTCGGAGAGCCGGGCGTACGCGGCGGGGACCAGGAGGACGCCGCCGAGCAGGACCGCCGTTATGGCGAGCACCATGGTCACGCGAGATCGCATGAGTGGGTGAGCTCCAGGTGTCAGGGCCGGGGGGACCGGCTGTTGTCTGGGGATCGGCTGATCACCGAGGCCGGGGGAGGTGGCCGGTGAGCGTGGCGAGGTCGAGCAGCAGGTCCGGCTTGAGCTGCTGCACCGCGTACGCCAACGCGTCGGCGAGGACCAGGCGGCCCTCGGCGT